>JACIXO010000239.1 GCA_014360385.1 Actinomycetota bacterium
GAGAAGTGAAAAAAAACATTGAGATAGACAGTCGTGAAGATCTTAAGGTTATTGATGCTGAAGGATTACTGGTTTGCCCTGGTTTTATTGATATGCATGTTCATTTAAGAGATCCTGGAAATGAAGATGAAGAGGATATGGAAAGTGCAGTAGCAGCTGCTAAACGAGGAGGGATTACCTCTATTGTGGCTATGCCAAATACAAATCCTCCTGTTGATAACATAGGAATGGTAAGATATGTGATAAATAAATCTCGCCAGGTGGGATATAAGGTTTACCCTGTTGCCTCTATGACAAAAGGAATTGAAGGAAAGGAAGTAAGTGAGCTTGGCCTTCTTAGTGAAGCTGGTGCTATAGCTTTTTCTGATGATGGGAATTGTGTAAACGACTCGAAAATCATGTATGAAGTTATGAGGTACGCGAGCCAGTTTGATGCTCTCTTAATCTTACATGAAGAGGACTACAGTCTTTCAAGAAGTGGTTGTGCAAACGAGGGCTATTTTTCTTTCATTCTGGGCTTAAGTGGGATTCCCTCCTTAAGTGAAGAGTTAATGGTGGCTCGTGATATATTACTTGCCAAAAAAACAGGCGCTAGAATACACATAACTCATGTGAGTTCCTCCAATTCTGTACAAATGATAAGAAGAGCTAAAGAAGAAGGAGTAAGGATTACATGCGATGTGACTCCTCATCACCTTTTTTTCAACGACAGTTGCCTTCTGGATTATGATACCAACTTTAAAGTAAACCCACCAATACGAAGTGAAGAGGATAGGCTGGCTCTGATAAATGGCATAAAGGAAGGGGTAATAGATGCTGTGGCAAGCGACCATGCTCCTCACCTTGAAATAGAAAAGAATACCAGTTTTAACGAAGCTTCTTTTGGGGTGATTGGTCTTGAAACTCTATTCAAAGCATGTTTCACCCGACTTTTTATGGAGGAAAAGATTAAGCTTTCCAGAATTATTTCTCTTCTAACATCAGGGCCTGCAAGAATATTGAACCTTGGAGAAGTAAGAATTGGAGAAGGTAAGGCCGCAGATATAGTTATAATAAATCCTGAAAAAAAGGGAGTTATTAAGAAGGAAGACATCATTTCAAAGAGTAAAAATAGCCCGTTTATAGGCAAAACTCTTTGTGGCGAAATAATTTATACAATAAGTGATGGTATGATTGTTTTTGAGAATAGTCAGGTACTCGGAAATATGGTTTGATACAGAAGAAGCTAATAAAAGGCAGGAAAAGAGGGCTTAATGAAGGCCACAGAAGCTACGAAAGCTATTTTAATACTGGAAAATGGCGAAGTATTTGAAGGGAAGGCTCTTGGATGTATTGGGGAAGCAGCTGGAGAAGTTGTTTTTAACACTTCCATGACAGGATATCAAGAGATTCTTACCGACCCTTCCTACTATGAACAAATAGTTACAATGACTTATCCTCAGATTGGAAATTATGGCATAAACAGCGAGGATGTGGAGTCAGGTAGAGTTCAGGTGAAAGGCTTTGTAGTCAGAGAGTATTTTGATTATTACAGCAACTGGAGGGCCAATGGGAGTTTAGAGGATTACTTAAAAAGGCATAATGTAGTTGGCATATCTGAAGTTGATACGAGAAAGTTGACAAAACATATAAGAGAAAAAGGTGCGATGAAGGGGATAATTTCTTCCAATAATTACAATATAGAGGAATTAAAAAGGAAATTAGACAACTATCCCTCAATAATAGGAAGAGACCTGGTGAAGTATGTTACCTGCAAAAAGCCATACATATACAATCCTCGAAGGAAATACAAATATCTAATAGTGGCGATTGATTATGGGATTAAGCTAAATATCTTAAGGTGTTTAAGCGCAGAGGGTTTTCGAATAATTGTTGTTCCTGCATTTACAAAAGCAGAGGAGATTCTAGGCTACGATCCTGATGGTATCTTTCTCTCAAATGGCCCTGGTGATCCAGCTGCTGTAAGCTATGCTATAGAAAATATCAGTAAGCTAATAGGTAAAAAACCACTTTTTGGGATTTGTCTTGGACATCAGTTGTTATCACTTGCTCTTGGAGCAAGGACCTATAAGTTGAAATTTGGCCATCATGGAGGAAATCATCCTGTTAAAAATCTGGGGAATAATGAAGTTGAAATAACCACCCAGAACCACGGGTTTGCTGTTGATATGGATTCCCTTAAAAGTATTAAGGGTACTGCGGTTGATATAACTCATATGAATCTTAATGATAACACCATTGAAGGCTTGGAATATAGAGATATTTTTGCTTTTAGTGTCCAGTATCACCCTGAGGCAGGACCTGGGCCACATGACTCTAGATATATATTTGGAAAGTTTACTGAAATAATTGAGGAATTTAAAAGAAGAACAAAATAAAAAGAAGAACAAAATAAATACATAGTATGCCAAAAAGAAAAGACATCAAGAAGATCCTCATAATAGGCTCAGGACCGATAGTTATTGGTCAGGCATGTGAGTTTGATTATTCAGGAACTCAAGCCTGTAAAGTTTTAAAGGAAGAAGGCTACTATGTTGTGCTGGTCAATAGCAATCCTGCTACTATTATGACTGATCCTGAGTTTGCAGAC
>JACIXO010000024.1 GCA_014360385.1 Actinomycetota bacterium
TTAGTGACACAGCTAATTAATAAGGTTTTATCGAGAGGCAAAAAGGGCGTTGCTGAAAAGATAGTATATAAAAGTCTGGAGATTTTGAGAGAAAGGACAAAGGAAAATCCTTTAGATATATTGGAGAAATGCCTTGAAAATGTAAAACCGGTATTAGAAGTAAGACCAAGAAGAGTAGGAGGAGCCACTTACCAGGTGCCTGTAGAAGTTTCTCCTGAGAGATCCACAACTCTGGCTATTAGATGGATAGTAAGTTTTGCCAGGAGAAGAAGGGAAAAAACGATGGCAGAGAGGTTAGCTGGAGAAATTCTAGATGCAGCCAGTAATACAGGGAGCAGTGTGAAGAAAAAAGAGGATTTACATAAAATGGCAGAGGCAAATAAGGCCTTTGCTCATTACAGGTGGTAAAATGGGTTGAAATTAGGGTCAAGATTGGTGGTAATGGTAGTAACTATAGTAATTAACTGTAGTAATAGTAGTAATAGTTTTCTGAAAGAGGTTGTTTTAAGTTTAGATACATTTAAGTTTTAGATGCGCAGGTGATTTTATATGGCGCGGCAGTTTTCATTAAAAAATACAAGAAATATTGGAATAGTTGCTCATATTGATGCTGGAAAGACAACGACAACTGAGCGTATCCTGTACTACACCGGAAAAACATACAAAATAGGTGAAGTTCATGAAGGTACAGCTGTTATGGACTGGATGATTCAGGAGCAGGAACGAGGTATAACCATAACATCTGCAGCCACTACGTGCTTCTGGAAGGATCACAGGATTAACATAATAGACACCCCTGGTCACGTTGACTTTACTGTGGAAGTTGAGAGATCCTTAAGGGTTCTCGATGGTCTTGTTGTTGTCTTTTGTGCTGTGGGAGGAGTAGAGCCCCAGTCCGAGACAGTCTGGAAACAGGCTGACAAATATAACATTCCTAGGATTGCATTCATAAATAAAATGGATCGGAGTGGTGCTGATTTCTTCTATGTTATAGACATGATTAGAACCAGGTTAAATGCAAACCCTTTACCGGTGCAGATACCTATTGGTAGGGAAGAAAACTTCTCTGGGATTATAGACCTTGTTACCATGAAGTCAATAAGATACAAGGATGAATTGGGAGTAAAATTCGAATACGATGAAATCCCAGATGAGATGAAATCTATTGCTAATAAATATAGACAGGAACTTATAGAGAATGTGTCTAATTTTAATGACGACATTTTAGCCAAGTACTTAGAGAATTTAGAGATAGCTCCTGAAGAACTAAAGAAAGCCATAAGGGAAATTACTCTTCAACTTAAGGGTATCCCTGTACTTTGTGGGGCTGCTTTTAAAAATAAGGGAGTTCAACCACTTTTGGACTGTGTTGTTGACTATCTTCCTTCCCCCCTTGATGTTTCTCAATTAGGAGGAATAAATCCTCAGACAGGTGAAAAGGAGATACGCAGGATAAGTGATAATGAAGCTTTCTCTGCATTGGTATTCAAGATAGTAACAGACCCATTTGTTGGAAAGTTAAGTTATACCCGAGTTTATTCGGGAGTAATCCGTACTGGAATGCAGATTTTAAATACTACTACTGGTAGAACTGAAAGAATAGGTAGGTTGCTTCAAATGCACGCAAACCACAGGGAAGAAGTTGAAGAAGCATATTGTGGTGATATTGTGGCTATTGTGGGTTTGAAAAATGTCACCACTGGAGATACTATCTGTGATCCTGCCAGGCCCATAAAATATGAGTCTATCTCATTTCCAGAACCAGTGTTGTCAATTGCGATTGAACCCAAGACCAAGGTTGATCAGGAGAAATTGTCAGCGGCTCTGAAGAAGCTATCGGAGGAGGACCCCACCTTCAAAGTTGAGATAGATAGAGAAACAGGACAAACCATTATATCTGGAATGGGCGAACTCCATCTTGAAGTTATAGTTGACAGGCTTTTGCGTGAGTTTAGTGTGGGTGCTAATGTGGGAAGGCCACAGGTTTCTTATAGAGAAACCATAACTCGAAGTGCTCAGGTGGAAGGTAAGTATATAAGACAAAGTGGAGGAAGAGGTCAATATGGCCATGTAGTTATATTATTTGAACCGAATGAATATGGTAAAGGTTTTGAGTTTGAAGATAAAACCAAGGGAGGAGTTATTCCTAAGGAGTTTGTCAAGGCTGTTGAGCTGGGGATAATCGATGCTATGCAAAGTGGAGAGTTGGCTGGTTATCCGGTTGTGGATTTTAAGGCAACTCTTGTAGATGGTTCATATCATGAAGTGGATTCGTCCGACCTTGCATTTAGAATTGCTGCCTCAAAGGCATTCAGAGAAGCTATGTTAAAATGCTCACCTATATTGCTGGAACCAATAATGGAGGTAGAGGTAGTTGTGCCTGATGAGTTTCTTGGAGATGTTATTGGAGATATTAACAGTAGAAGGGGCAGAGTGTTATCAATTAATCAAAGACATAAAATGAGAGTAGTAAAATCGGAGGTTCCTTTAGCCTCCATGTTTGGATATGCCACTGATTTGAGATCAAGGACTCAGGGAAGGGCAACATTTACAATGCAGTTTAAGAAGTACGAACCTGTGCCTGATAATATTATTAATGAGATTATTGGAAGAGTGAAAGGAAGTATAGCTGTATAACACTGGTGCCTGGGTAAATAAAACTGGGTAGCCTAAAATAATATGAAATAATATTATGAAATAATATGATGTGTTAAGTGCCAAATCTTATAAAACTCTTATAAACGAAAGGATACCAAGATGGCTAAGCAAAAATTTGAAAGAACAAAACCCCATATAAATGTAGGAACTATAGGCCATGTAGACCATGGAAAAACTACTCTTACATCGGCTATTACTTACTGCCTTAAAGCCCAGGGGTTAGATGTTGAAGAAAGATCTTTTGATTCCATAGACAACGCCCCTGAAGAAAAGGCAAGAGGTATAACAATAGCTATTGCTCATGTAGAATACCAGACCCAAAATCGTCACTATGCCCATGTAGACTGCCCTGGTCATGCAGACTACATTAAAAACATGATAACAGGTGCAGCTCAGATGGATGGAGCAATACTTGTAGTATCTGCAGCAGATGGACCAATGCCCCAGACAAGAGAGCACATCTTACTTGCCCGTCAGGTAGGAGTTCCCTACATAGTAGTATTCTTAAATAAAGTTGATATGGTAGATGACCCTGAGCTTATAGAACTAGTAGAGATGGAGGTAAGAGACCTACTTACAGAATATGAATTTCCAGGTGATGAAATACCAGTAGTAAAAGGCTCAGCTCTTAAAGCACTTGAATGTAAGTGTGGCAAAAAAGAATGTCCTAACTGTGGCCCCATACTTGAGCTTATGGATAAAGTAGATAGCTACATCCCTACTCCTCAAAGAGACATAGACAAACCTTTCCTTATGCCCATAGAGGATATATTCTCAATAACAGGTAGAGGAACAGTAGTAACAGGTAGAGTAGAAAGAGGAAAGATAACACTTCAGGAGCCTGTAGAAGTAGTTGGCCTAAGACCACAAGTTCTAAAAACAGTAGTAACAGGTATTGAAATGTTTAGAAAACTACTTGACTTCGCTCAGGCAGGAGACAATGTAGGACTTCTTTTAAGAGGTGTACAAAAAGAAGAAGTAGAAAGAGGTCAAGTAGTAGCAAAGCCAGGCTCAATTACTCCTCATTTAAGATTCAAAGCCCAGGTGTATGTACTATCCAAAGAAGAAGGTGGAAGACATACTCCATTTTTCTCTGGCTATAGACCGCAGTTTTATTTTAGAACAACTGATGTTACAGGTGAAATAACGCTTCCTGAAGGAGTAGAAATGGTAATGCCTGGTGACAATATCGAACTTGAAGCAAAGCTAATAACTCCTGTAGCTATGGAAGAAGGTTTAAGATTTGCTATTCGTGAAGGTGGAAGAACTATAGGTGCTGGAAGTATTACAAAGATTCTGGAGTGAGGCTGGGTTAAGATTTATAGATTTGTGTTTTTATAGGAGGTTCAGGTGCCAGGAAAGCCGGGGCAAAAGATAAGGATAAAACTGAAAGCATATGATCATGAGTTAATAGACCAGTCAGCGAAAAAGATAGTGGAAACAGCTGAGGGTTCTGGAGCTAAGGTTTCAGGACCAATTCCACTCCCTACGAAAAGGAGTGTTTATTGTGTTATAAGATCACCACATATAGATAAAGATTCCAGGGAGCATTTTGAGATACGTACACATAAAAGACTTATAGATATAATAGATCCAACTCCCAAGACAGTTGATCTATTGATGAGGCTGAGTCTACCTGCAGGTGTAGATATAGAGATAAAGCTTTAAGTTTTATGGAAGTGGAGTTTGAGATGGTAGAGGCAATTTATGGTATAAAGGTTGGGACAACTCAAGTCTTTGATAAAAAAGGTAACACTGTTTGTGTTACTGCTATTGAAGCTGAACCATGTGTGGTTGTTGATGTTAAGAATACTGAGAAACACGGGTATAGTGCTATTAGAGTAGGATTTGGCAAGGCAAGGGAGAAAAAACTAAACAAACCCCTGAAGGGTGAGTTTGATAAAGTCGGTGTAGGATATAAAAGGTTTATTAAGGAAATCAGAGTGGAAAATTTAGAAGAGGAATGTAAACCTGGGGACAAAATAGATGTTGGAGTATTTAAAGCAGGTGATAGGATTAATATAACTGGCTTGTCCAAAGGGAAGGGCTTTAGTGGAGTTATAAAAAGACACAATTTTCATAGAGGACCAATGAGTCATGGTTCGCATAGTCAGAGAAGGCCTGGCTCTATCGGTATGTGTTCCACTCCTTCTAGAGTGTTTAAAGGTAAAAAAATGCCTGGAAGGATGGGAAATAGAAGGGTTACAATACTTAATTCTGAGGTGGTAGATGTTATTGGGGAGAAGAATCTGATTCTTGTTAAAGGAAGCGTTCCTGGAGCCAGGGGTAATGTGGTTCTCATAAGAAAGGTACAGGGGTAAAAGATTATATAGATTCAAAATGTGGTTTTTGGGAGCAGCATCTTGGAGTTTACACTTCTACAAAATTTGTACTTATAACATTGAAATAATTTAAATAATTTTGACTTTCAGATAAGTTTCGGGAGATAGGATAATGGCAAGTCTTAAAGTTGTTGATAAAGAAGGAAAACAAGTAAAAGAAGTAGAGGTTCCTGACGGAATTGTGAACCAGGAAATAAAGGAAGATGTTCTACATCTGGAAGTAAGAAGATATCTGGCTTCTTTGAGAGCAGGAACGCATAGCACGAAGGGAAGAAGTGAGGTAAGTGGAGGTGGAAGGAAACCCTGGAGGCAGAAAGGAACTGGCAGAGCCAGAGCAGGTTCGATAAGATCGCCCCTGTGGAAAGGTGGGGGTGTAGTATTTGGACCAAAACCCAGAGATTATTCTTTCAAATTGAATAAGAAAGTTATAAGGAAATGTAAAATCATGGCTTTATCTGAGAAATTCAAGAACAACCAGATTTTAATAGTGGAAGAGTTTGGTTTTGAGGAGCCCAAGACAAAAAAGGCTCTGGAAATCCTGGATAAGTTCAATTTGAAGGATAAAAAGGTTCTGGTTGTTTTAAAGGACTTGAACAGCAACGAAGCCAGGTCTTTTAGAAATATAAGTAATGTTTGTGTATCGAGTGTGCATGCGCTTACTACTTATAATATGCTTGTTGCTGAACATCTGGTGTTTACTGAAAATTCTTTTAACGAGTTTGTTGAGAGGTTGGGCAATGGACGATCCTAGAGATATAATTCTTTCGCCAATAGTTTCAGAAAAAAGTTATGCAGGAGTTCAACAGAACAGGTATTCGTTTTATGTCGATTTGAGAGCTAATAAAGGTGAGATCAAAAGAGCCATTGAACAAATTTTTAATGTTAAGGTTCTTAAAATAAGTACTATAAATGTTAAGCCAAAGCCTAAAAGGTTAGGAAGGTCAGTAGGTAAAAGTTCCAGGAAAAAGAAGGCTATTGTAACTCTACGGAAAGGTGATAGAATTGAGTTTTTTGAATCTGTATAAGACCTTGCGGTCGGGATTCGTAATAGCATTGTAAAAACAAGAAAAGTAGAGAATCTGGTAGAAGTGGGGGTATTAAATTGGCTATAAAAAAATATAAACCAACATCTCCTGGAAGAAGATTTGCTACAGTTTTGGACTTTTCAGTTCTGACAAAGAAAGAGCCTGAAAAGTCACTTTTGGCGCCTTTAAAGAAAAAGGCTGGAAGAAACAACTATGGTCGTATTACCAGGAGGCATAGTGGTGGTGGACACAAGAGACTGTATAGAGTTATTGATTTTAAGCGAAGGAAAGATAATATCCCTGCCAGAGTGGATGCCATAGAGTATGATCCCAACAGGAGTGCAAGGATTGCTCTTTTAACATATGCTGATGGTGAGAAAAGCTATATAATAGCTCCGCTTGGACTAAAAGTAGGCGATACAGTAATGTCAGGAGAAAATGTGGACATAAAGCCGGCTAATTGCCTTCCACTTAAGAATATACCTGTTGGAACAATGATTCACAATATTGAGTTAAAAGCTGGTAAGGGTGCAGAACTTGTGAGGTCGGCAGGAGCAGCGGCTCAACTTCTTGCCAAAGAGGACAAATATGCGCATGTAAAACTTCCTTCTGGTGAGGTGAGACTAATTAACTTAGACTGCAGAGCCTGCATAGGCCAGGTTGGAAATGTTGAACATGGGATAGTTTCAATAGGTAAAGCTGGAAGAAGTAGGTGGTTAGGTATAAGGCCAGCTGTAAGGGGAACAGCAATGAACCCTCACGACCATCCTCATGGTGGGGGTGAGGGAAAGAACAAAACTTCAGGTAGAGATCCTGTCTCTCCATGGGGAAAGCCTACACTGGGATACAAAACCAGGAAGAAAAATAAGGTGACAAACAAGTTTATATTGAAAAGAAGAAAATAGGGGGAGAAATGTCCAGGTCACTGAAAAAAGGGCCTTTTGTAGATCCAAAACTTATGTTGAAGATAAGAAAGTTGAACGAGGAAGGACAGAAAAAGATTATAAAAACCTGGTCGAGGGATTCTACTATTTTCCCGGAGATGGTAGGGCATACTATTGCTGTGCATGATGGAAGAAAGCATGTTCCTATTTTTATATCTGAGGCAATGGTTGGTCATAAACTGGGAGAGTTTGCTCCAACAAGGAGCATAAAGCCTCATGCGTATAAAGGGAAAAGTGAAAAGACTACTGCTGTAAAGAAGGCTAAGAAAAAGTAAAAGCACCCAAGCAATATAGGAAGCAATACAAAGAGGAGGGTAACTAGTTTGGAGGCAAGAGCTGTAGAGAAATTTATAAGAATATCACCGAGAAAAGTAAAGTATGTTGCAGACCTGGTAAGGAACAAATCTGTAGAAGAAGCTGTAGAAATATTGTCTCTTACTCCCAGGAGAGCGGCTGTAGCTTTGAAGAAAGCAATCCAGAGTGCTGCAGCTAATGCAGTTGAGAACCATAAGATGAAAGAGGAGAATCTATATATATCCAGGATTATGATAAATGAGGGTCCAACACTAAAGAGGTTTATACCTCGAGCAAGGGGAAGAGCTGATAGAATTTTGAAGAGAACTTCCCACATATTTGTTTATGTTTCCGAGCGTGTTTCTTTGCATAGGAAACCTGAGAGCAAACCTAAGGAGGTAAGCAAGAGTGGGGCAAAAGGTAAATCCTAATGGTCTAAGATTGGGAATAAATAAGACCTGGCAATCAAGGTGGTTTAGTACGAAGGACTATGCCCGTCTTTTGTGGGAAGATATAAGAATAAGGGGAATCATAGAAGACCAACTTTCAAATGCTGGTATTGCTAAGATAGATATTGAGAGAACAGCTGAAGAGGAAGTAAAGGTTGATGTTCATACCTCTAAGCCTGGTATGGTAATTGGTAAGAGGGGTGCTACTGTCAATGATATAAGGAACATGATTGAAAAGGAAATAGGAAGGGTTGTTCAACTCAACATTATTGAAGTAAAAAACCCTGAACTTAACGCAAAACTGGTTGCAGAGGGAATAGCTTCACAGCTTGAAGGGAGAGTTAGTTTCAGAAAGGCAATGAAAAAGGCAATTGCTCTTGCAATGAAGGCTGGTGCTAAGGGAATAAAAGTTCAGTGTTCTGGTAGGCTTGGTGGTGCTGAGATGGCAAGAAGCGAATGGTATAGAGAAGGAAGAGTTCCGCTTCATACTTTACGAGCAGATATTGATTATGGATTTGCCGAGGCCAAGACAACTTTTGGCAAGATTGGAGTCAAGGTCTGGATCTATTTGGGTGATACATTACTTGACAGGGAGGGGTCTGAGATAGCTGAAACTTCTGAAGAAAGAGAAGTAGAGAAAGTTTCTAATTAGGGGAGAGTGTTACTATGTCACCTGTATTAATGCCAAAGAGAGTAAAGCATAGAAAAGAGCAGAGGGGAAGAATGAAAGGTATAGCCAAGGGGGGAAACAGGCTAACCTTTGGTGAATATGGCCTTCAGGCTCTTGAACCCGGGTGGATAAGTGCTAGGCAAATTGAGGCAGCAAGGATAGCTCTTACTAGATATATTAAAAGAGGAGGGAAAGTCTGGATCAATATTTTTCCTCACAAGCCAGTTACTAAAAAGCCTGCTGAGACCAGGATGGGTGGAGGTAAGGGCTCTCCTGAAATGTGGGTTGCAGTAGTTAAGCCTGGTAGAATTATGTTTGAGCTATCCGGGGTCAGTGAGGAAATTGCAAAAGAGGCTATGAGACTCGCATCTCACAAGCTACCAATTAAGACCCGATTTGTTTGCGAAGAGAAGCTTTAGTGTTTTCATTATTTAGTTTTCATTATTTTGTAATGGGTTAATAGTTAAAAATTATAGTTTTAAATTATAGTTTTCAGACATGATTTACTGACAGATTCTTAGGAGAAATTAAGATCGATATTCTTAAGGCTAGTTTTTGGCAATATTTATTTTTAGAATTATTTTTAGAATTATTAGAGAATTTTTAGTGGTGTAATAAATATGAGAGTAAGTGAACTTAGAGATCTTACAAAAGAAGAGTTAAAATCAAGGCTTTCTGAGCTTAAGAAAGAGATTTTCTCACTTAAATTTCAAAAGGCTATAGGGCAGTTAGAAAATCCCATGAGAATCAAAAACCTTAAAAGGGATATTGCCAGAATTAATACCTTATTAAGAGAAAAAGAGATTGGCATAGAAGAAGAAAGAAAACAAAAGATTGGGAGTAGGAAAAAGGCTTAGTTTTTGCTAGCATTTTTCTAGAAATTTTGAAGGAGGCTATTTTTGGAAAGGGGTAAGAGAAAAGTTAGGGTAGGAACTGTAGTTAGCAACAAAATGGATAAGACTGTAGTTGTAGAAGTGGAGTCCCATTACCAGCATCCTTTATATAAGAAAATACTGAGAAAGGTTAAAAAATATAAAGTCCACGATCCTGATAATCAATGTGAGGTGGGCGATGTAGTTAAAGTAATTGAAACCCGACCTCTTAGCAAGACTAAAAGATGGAGAGTTCTGGAAATAATAAGGAAAGCTGAATAAAAAATATGCAGAAAGATGTAGCAAAGATGTACAGACATCAGGAGAGTGGAGAGCTCCAGCAGAGACTAGATAACGGTGGTTAAGATAAAGCAAGGAAGGGTAAGTTAAGATGATTCAACAGTATACCAGGGTTAAAGTTGCTGATAATACAGGTGCAAGAGAGTTAATGTGTATTAGAGTCCTGGGAAGCTCTAGTAAAAAGTATGCCAGGATTGGGGATATTTTTGTAG
>JACIXO010000240.1 GCA_014360385.1 Actinomycetota bacterium
TGAACATCAAACTCTGTCTTCTCCTCTTGCTCCACCGCAGGCTGAGCTGTCTGATTTGCACCTCCTCCTGCCATAGCTGGAGCCGCAGCAGCTACCATCTGAGCACTTACCCCAAATCTCTGCTCAAGTGCCTTTACAAGTTCAGAAAGCTCAAGGACACTCATATTTTCGATGGCTGTTAAAATTTCCTCTATACCCATTGTCGACTTAGCCCCACCCTTCTCCTTTGATTTGACTTCACATTTGTTTTCGCTTTTCTTAGACTCCTTAGACTCGATCACTCCTAATTCTCCTTTTTTCTTCTTAACCTCTTCAGCATTGTTTATAGAATCATTCATCGTTATTCCTCCTAACTACTAACTTTTTCTTTTTCCAACTTAATTGCACTCAAGACAAAAACCAAACTTCTGATAATATTGCTCAAAACATTAACCAGCATGTAAATAGGTAATTTCATTGAAACTGCCAGATTTGTTAACAAAACTTCCCTGCCTGGAAGACTGGAAATTACATCGATAACCTCAGTACCCGCAAGTCTGTTTTCAATTATCCCACCTTTGATTCTCAGAGTCTCGTACTCCTTTGTAAGCTCTTTTACTGCCCTGGCAGCAGCTACTACATCACCCTTACTAACAACTATACTGGTTGGCCCTTCAAACATTTCTTCAAGATTAATATCCTCAAAAACTTCTCGGGAAGCTCTAAGGGCGAGGGTGTTCTTTACCACCTTAAGATAAGAGTCAACCCCGGATAGTCTTTGTCTTAACTCGACAGTATCTTTAACTTTTAGACCAGTATGGTTAATAAATAAAAGCCCCCGACTTTCCTTAAATAACTTCTTTATTTCTTCAACTTTTTCAATTTTTTCCTTCTTTACCACTTTTAACTCCTATTAAAAGCCTTAAGAATTATTAAATAATTAAAAAATATTAAAAGCTTAAGAATAAAAAATAAATCTGGCAACCCAGGAAACCAGCTCTGGACAAAACTCCAAACAAAAACTTAACCTAATCAAAATAAAATCGACCCCACCAACGAGGTCGATCTACCACAATAATTTCCCGGTCCCAAAACCTCGGTAGGGTATTAAGTTACAAAGGCTTAAAGCTTTGTAACACCTACTGTCTATGGTTTAATTAGATTTTCCTTTTATAAGATTCTCACTTTATTACATTAGTAGCTTACTGGCTAATAGCCACTAAATAAACTACTTAAAACTACTTAATGTACAAATACCTTCAGGCAACCTCTTCCAAATCCACATCAAGACACCTGTTGGGGTCTATCTTTAGACTTGGACCCATGGTACTCGAGACAAAAACTCCTTTTACATATTTTCCTCTGGCACCAGGTGGCTTTGCTTTAACTACAGCATCGACAAAAGCTAAATAATTCTCCGCCAGCTCCTTTATTCCAAATGAAACCTTTCCTATAATTCCATGGACAACTCCATACTTATCAGTTCTAAATTCCAGTTTCCCCTTCTTAATATCTTTTACAGCCTTCTCAATATCAAGTGTAACTGTTCCTGACTTTGGATTTGGCATTAGTTTCCTGGGACCCAGAATTTTACCAAGCTTTCCTACATGTTTCATCATATCTGGCGTAGATATACACACATCAAAATCAAGCCAACCTTGACTTATTCTCTCGACTAAATCTTCTCCTCCTACATAATCAGCTCCTGCCCTTTTCGCTTCCTCTTCCTTCTCCCCCTGGGCAAAAACCAAAACCTTTGGTACTTTACCTGTTCCATGAGGTAGATTTACCGTTCCCCTCACCATCTGATCAGCCTTCCTGGGATCCACCCCCAGATTAATACTTATATCTACAGACTCATCAAAGTTGGCAAAGTGATTCTCTTTTATCCACTTGAGAGCTTCAACAGGAGAATACAAGTTTTTATTATCAATTTTTTCTGCTAGCAACAAATATTTTTTTCCTCTCTTCAAGCCATACCACCCCTACTACACCTTCAATTAAAGACTGAGTAACTTAAAACTAAAAATTCAGAATAAAACCAAGACCGACTTAAGACTTAATTTTAACACCCATACTCTTAGCTGTGCCCTCAATTATTTTTACAGCGCTTTCAAGCGATTTAGCATTCAGATCCTTCATTTTAATTTTTGCAATCTTTTCAAGCTGCTCCCTTGTGATCTCACCAACTTTTTGTCTGTTTGGCTCTTTAGATCCTTTCTCCAGGTTTAATTCTTTCTTAATCAAAACAGAAGCTGGTGGAGTCTTTGTAACAAAACTGAAGGTTCTGTCAGCGTAAATGGTCACAATAACCGGGATTATCATGCCCTGCTCTTTAGCAGTCTGCTCGTTAAAGGCTTTACAAAACTCCATTATATTTACTCCATGCTGACCAAGAGCAGGACCAATAGGGGGAGCAGGATTTGCCTGTCCGGCTGGAACCTGGAGTTTAACCTGAGCTATCACCTTTTTTGCCATCTTGAAAAGTAACCTCTTCTTAAAAGATACTCAATGCAAAGACGGGTATAAAACAATCGGTGGTTTATTATACCCTCAAAAAAAAATAAATCAACACTGAA
>JACIXO010000241.1 GCA_014360385.1 Actinomycetota bacterium
ATATTTATCTAAAAAAATCTAAAAAACATATCCAGATTTGTGATGTGATAATAAATCTGCAATATTATAGAAATCTTTAGGAGTAGTTAGGGTGATGTATGTTGAAAAAGAGGCTTAATATCTTTTACACGATAGAATGTTACCTTCCAACGATTTCAGGCTCGGGCATTGCGACTAAGAGAATTGCTACAGGTCTTGTAAAAAGGGGACATAAGGTAGCTGTTGCCTGTCCTGGTAAAGGTTTTGCCGTTGAAAAAAATATAGAAGATGGTGTCATAGTTTACAGGCTTAGCTCTATACCTGTTCTTATTTATCGAGAGTATTATTTTTCTCCTTTTGCGAGAAGATATATGGATAATATATTTGATGAATTTAAACCAGATATAGTTAATCTTGAAGACCATTTCTTTGTTTCAACCGCCGCATATTTTGAGGCAAACAAAAGAGGAATACCCGTTATAGGAACCAATCACTTTCATCCTGGAAATATATTGCAACATTCTAAAATTAAAAAAGGTACATCTCTGTATAGAGTACTGGAAAGAAGATTCTGGGCGTCATTTGTAAAGCTTTTTAATGAGCTTCCAGTTGTTACTACTCCCACAAACGTGGCAGCAGACATCATAAGAAATGTAGGACTTACAAAACCAACTATATATGTAATATCAAACGGAATAAGTGTGGAAAGCTATTTCAGTAGTGAAAATTTAGGAAGAAAAGATTTTAACCCGGGTAAAGATTATAATAATAGTAATAAAAGCAGCGATTGGGATAAGAAGGTTATTGGAGTGGTTTCCAAATATAGAATTGACGAAAAAAGTCCCATTCTGATTCCTGTGAGTAGGCTTGAGAAAGAGAAGAGAGTAGATGTGTTAATTAGAGCTCTTTCTATTATAAAAGATAAAACTTCCTTTCAATTTCTTGTTGTTGGGAAAGGAAAAGAAAGACCTAATCTTGAAAAAATAGCAAAAAAATGCAGTATTTCTAATAGGGTTATTTTTACAGGTTGTGTGAGTGACAGTGAACTCCTGATTTTATACGGGCTAAGTGATGTGTTCTTAACTGCTAGCGAAATTGAGCTTCAAGGACTTTCTATTATGGAAGCCATGGCAAGCAGTCTCCCAGTAGTTGCATCGAGTTCTATGGCAATTCCTGAGCTTGTTAAGGATGGGGTAAATGGGTTTCTGTTCCAGCCAGGAAATAGTAGAGAAGCCTCGGAGAAAATTCTCTTGCTTTTGAAGGATAAAAAGCTAAGGAGGAGAATGGGAGAAAATAGTAGAAAGCTAATCTTGGAACACAATTTTGAACGTACACTTGATGAATTCGAAAAGCTTTATTACAGTCTTGTAAGTTCTACTTTATATGCCAGAAAAGTGTCGGCGAGCTAAAATGTTGCTGATATAATAGTATAGTAATATAGCTGATGCGCAAACCTGGGAAAGTAAAGAGATTCTAATAATATTAATATATACTGTTTTAGACTATACACCTTATCCTGTTTATTTCTATTTATCCTATTCTACATCTTTTAATTTCGAAAGTTCAGCTGTAAACTGCTCTACACTATCGAACTCCTTATATACGGATGCAAATCTTATGTATGCTACCTTGTCTAAATTTTTCAATTTTTCAAGTACAAGGTTTCCTATTTCCCTGGAACTTATTTCATTAGAGGGCATATTTCTTATTTCTGTTTCTATCTCTTCCACAATATCATTTAGAGTTTGTGTGCTTATATTTCTTTTTACGCATGCTCTGATAAGGCCGCTTAATATTTTACTTCTATCGAATGGTTGTCTTGTACCATCTTTTTTTATTACTGCAATTGGTTTCTCCTCAGCTCTCTCATATGTAGTAAAGCGTCTTCCACATTTTTCGCATAGCCTTCTTCTCCTTATACTATCATTGGAGTCTGTTAATCTTGAGTCGATTACTCTTGTGTCAAGACTGAAACAATATGGGCACTTCATTTCTTTTTACTCCTTAAAATAAAACAATACTACAAAAGTATTATAAATTAAAGATTAAAAGATTAGGTAGTAAAAAAATAATCGAATACAAGTGAAAAAACCAGGTATCTCCGATCTATCATTGGAACATCTAAAGTAGTATAAACAAATAATATTCTTTAATATTCTTTAGCAAAGGATTTTAATTTAGATGTTGCTACTATATAGAAGTTTACATAAATTCCATTTAATTGGCTTATTTCTAAAATGTCTAAAAAATGACTTTACATTTTTGAATGTAATACTATAATTTACTTCTCAAAAGAACCAATTAAAAAGAACAAATTAAGGTAATAAAAAACCAATTAAGTTTAGCAAATTATAATTTAGCAAATTATAATTTAGTTGGCGGTATAAAAGAAATAACGAGAGTCTAATTATAAAAAATGTTATAGTGATAAAATAGATTTAATTATAGTGATAAGATAGAATTAATTGTCAGTGCAGTCTCCTATTTTTTTAATATCTAGTATTTATAACCCTTAAGAAAGGGGTATAAAAAGCCAGATGGCTATTAAAAAAGTAGGTA
>JACIXO010000242.1 GCA_014360385.1 Actinomycetota bacterium
ATCTACTCTTTATAAAATGGCAAGGGAAGACAAAATCCCCGCCGTGAAAATTGCTAATTTATAGGAAAGGAAAATAGGGAAAATGGTTGATGTTAATATAGATTTCAAAAATATAAGAGCACTCAACAGGAATCAACAAGAAGCATTTGAGGAATTTTGCTGCCAATTAGCATATAGATATAAAGATGTTCCTCAAAATAGCAAATTTTATCGCTATAGAGGAGCAGGCGGTGACGGTGGGGTTGAATGCATATGGAAACTTCCTAACGGGGAAGAATGGGGTTGGCAGGCAAAGTATGTATTTAGTTTAAGAGATGCTAAATCTCAGCTTGATGAATCAGTTAAGACGGCCTTAGAAATCCATCCTGATTTAACGAGATATTTCATTTGTCTACCATTTAATTTAACTGGACCTACAGGACGAAAAGGCAAAAGTGAGAGTGAAAGATTTGAAGAATACAAAGAGGGATGGAAAAAATTAGCTGATGAAAAAGGAATGAACGTTGAATTTGTTCTATGGGATAAAACAACACTGATAGACCATCTTCTATCTATTGAAAACGCTTCAAGTAAAATAAATTTCTGGTTTAATAAAACTTTCTTTGACGAAGATTGGTTTAAGAATCATATTAATAAAGCTTTAAAAATAGCAGAACCTCGATATTCTCCTCATCTCAAAATAGATGTACCACTATATAAAAATTTTGAAGCATTCGGAAAAACTCCTTTTTGGGAAAAGGAGATCGATCAAAAAGCTAAAGAAATAAAAGAGCTTTTCACCAAATGGAATTTATCTTTAAGCGATCATGATATATTTCCTGAAATTTCTGAGGAGAATAAAAATGATATAGAAAAACTGGTTAATATTTTAAAAGAAATTGGGAATAATATTAGAAATAGCCAAAATAAAGAGACAATTTTGCAACTAAAAAATCTAATAAAAACTTCAAAAGAACTATCCAATACTCTTAAGGAGCGATTCAAAGAAGAGATAGAAAGAAAACATGGTAAAGGGGCTGCTGATTCTGTTCCGTTTCGTCAGTTTATGGCTGAATATATGGTTAATTTTCCAACAGCCAATTATGATTTAGCAAAGGAAACCATAGAGAAATTGCAGGAGTTAGAAGGATGGCTTGAATTATACAGGTTAATGTTTGAAGATACTATGTTAATTATTGGTCCTGCAGGTATTGGAAAAACACATGCAATTTGTGATATTGCTTTTATGCGATTGGAAAGAGGTCTTAAAAGTATAGTCCTATTTGGAGAACATTTTAGTGGCGAAGAACCGTGGGAACAAATCAAAAAATTATTGGGTTTGCCTGGTAGTTTATCAAAAGAAGATATTTTAACTGCCCTTGATGTTATAGGAGAATCTAGCGGGTATCCCGTGATAATTTTTATAGATGCCTTAAACGAAACCATACCTCATCACTTTTGGAGAAGTCATTTGAAGAGTGTATTGGAAGATGTAAAGAAGTATAAATGGTTAAAATTATGTTTATCTTGTCGTTCAACGTATCTTGATATTGTGCTCCCTGATGGATTAGAAATTTCGCAAATTGAGCATAAAGGTTTTGAGGGCGTTGAATTTGAAGCAAGTGTGGAATTTTTTAAATATTATCAACTTCCAGGTCCAACAATACCTTTATTGCAACCTGAGTTTTCCCATCCCTTATTTCTTAAACTATTTTGCGAAACTTTGAAATATAGAATTGAAAATAATGAAATTAATAAGCTTTTTGATGAATTAGTGCCATTCAGCGAATTAGTAAATTATTTCCTTGAAAGCAAAGAAGATAAAATTTCAAAAAATCTCAATTATAACCCAAATAAAAAGTTAGTCATAAAAGCGATTTCTAACATCATAGAAGAAATGAAAATAAAAAGGAGAAGATGGCTTAGTTGGGACGAGGCAGAAAAAATATGTCTTAAATTGTGGGGGTATCAAGAACGCTCTAAATCTCTTTTAGAAAACTTAATTCAGGAGAATTTGCTGCGTGAAGATAGGATGGGTAATCAAGATGTTATTTTATTCGCCTTTGATAGATTAGGTGATTTCCTGATTGCTCTAAACTTCTTGAATGGGATAAACACCATTCAAGAATTAGAGAAAGCCTTTCAACCAGATGGGTTGTTATACTTCTGTATTGAAAATTTTAAAGAAAATAAAGGACTGCTTGAAGCTTTAGCAGTCTTAGTTCCTGAAAAATTTAACAAAGAATTAAGCGAGGTTGTTTCTGATGAAGTAAGAAATTTATTTATCTCTATAATAATTGAATCAATTAGATGGAGGAAACCTTTGTCTATCAGCAAAACTACAACACAAATTGTTATGGAAGGGCTTAAAGATAAAGAGTTATTTTTCGATACCCTGGAAGTGTTATTATCAAAAAGTACCCATCCGAAGCATCCACTTAATGCAGAATGGTTTCATCAAATAGCATCTCGATTTGATATGTCGTCACGGGATGCTTGGTTGTTGCCATTTTTGCATTTTAGCTATGAGA
>JACIXO010000243.1 GCA_014360385.1 Actinomycetota bacterium
GGGAAAGCCAGCGAGAAGATTGTGGGTATATTGGAGAACTCAATTTTGGGGTGAATGGCAGTGAATGTTGAATGGCCAGAAGGCAAAAAGTTTGCAATATGTCTAACTCATGATGTTGACAGGGTAGACAAAAAGTGGTGGCATTCACTGTATTATTTCCTAAAAACAGGTAGAGGGTATCATTTAAAGACGCTAATTACAAAATACAGACAAAACCCTTACTGGAACTTTGGAAGGATTATGGAGTTAGAAGATAAGTATGGGGTTAGATCTACATTCTTCTTCTTGAACGAGTCAAAGAAACCTCAAATTTTTAATCCCAAGACATATCCTCTTTCTTTTGGGTATTACAACATAACTGATCCCAAAATTGTTGAAATTATAAAGCTCCTTGATGAGGGGGGATGGGAGATAGCCGTTCATGGCTCTTATGATTCATACAAGAACATTAGACTTTTAAAAGAAGAGAAAAAAACACTTGAAAGCGTTGTTGGGCATGAAATAATTGGAATTCGGCAACACTATCTGAACTTGGAGATTCCAACAACATGGCGACTTCAAAAAGAGGCAGGGTTCAAGTACGACGCCAGCTTTGGGTATCGCAGGGATGTTGGGTTTAGGAAGAATAAAATCATACCGTTTAAGCCGTTCGGAGATGAGGATGATTTTTTAGTGATTCCAACCACAATAATGGATAGTGCTTTATTTTACAAGTATCCAGCTTTTGAAAGTGCTTGGAGGAGAATCTTGGAAATTTTCAAATATGCTGAGAAAAATGGTGCTTTGGTGACAGTCCTATGGCATCAGAGAGTTTTTAATGAAAATGAGTTTCCTGGATGGGGTAGAATTTATGAGAAAATTATTCAAGAGGGAATAAGACGAGGGGCTTGGTTTGGGACTTGTAGAGATGTCTATGAACGGTTTAAGTGAGTAATGGTGAACTAAAATGAAGCTCCGAGTACTTGTTAGTGATGGTTCACATAAAAATGCTTTAGCCATTATACGAAATTTAGGGAAATCATATTATTTTGATATTTTAACACCATTTCCGCCGGCTCTAACACTTTCAGCTTACTCAAAGTTCTCTAATAATGTTTTTTATGTAGATCACTCAAAAGAAACAGAATATTACCTAAAGGTACTATCAATCTTAAAAAACAACTCCTATGATGTTTTCCTTCCTGTCGGTCTAAAAAGTTATTTAGTCGCCTCAAAGTACCGTGAGGAGTTTTTAAAATACACTAACTTGCTAGTTCCAAAATGGGAAATCATGAAAATAGCTTATAACAAGGATTTGACTATGGAATTTGCAGAAAAACTTGGAATCCCGACTCCAAGAACAATGGTACTAACCAGTGATAATCTGTCGTCAATTAAAGAGTTCCCTGTCGTGATTAAATCCTCAGATGAGTCTGGGGCATACGTTAAGTACTGCAACACACCAGAAGAGTTAAAAAGGAATTATGAATATCTCAGAAAAAAGAGCATGACAAATATTATAGCTCAGGAATATATCAAGGGTTTCGGAACAGGATTTTATGGAGTATGCAAACGCGGAAAACTCTATGCAGTCTTTATGCATAGAAGGATAAAGGAATTTCCGATAACTGGGGGTCCAAGTGCAGTAGCGGAGGCCTATTATGACAAGAGACTCTTTAAATATGGAAAGGAGATCTGCAAAAAACTAAAGTGGGATGGCCCATTAATGGTGGAGTTCAAGTACTCGCAAGAGAGAGATGAATATTATTTAATTGAACTAAATCCGAAGCTCTGGGGTTCTTTGGATCTAACGATTAAGGCAGGTGTCAACGTTCCAGAAATATTAATAAGACTCGCTTTAGGGGAAAAAGTTAAGCCTATAAAAACTTACAGGAAAGTTAAGTTCAGGTGGATTTTTCCAGACGAATTTAAAGTTTTAATGTCTAGCGGTGAAACCATTAAAGAATTCTTCAAACGAGAAACTCATACTTACACAAATATGGACTTTTCTGATCCTCTCCCAACACTTTTTCAAATTGTCAGAGGGATAGCCGAAGGTTTTTGGATTGTTGTGGATAAGAAAAAGAGGTTCCCTCATGGGGTGGTTAAAACATGAAGGCATGCTTTCATATTCATACTAAATATTCATTTGACTCGCTAATGCATCCCAAAAAGCTACTAAAGATCTGTAAACAGTTGGGAGCCGATGCGGTATATATAACAGATCACAATACTATCAGAGGATCTCTTGAGGCCAAGAAATACGAGGAAGACTTAGGAATTGAAGTTATTCCTGGAATTGAGATCAAAACTCAATATGGGGACATTATTGGAGTAGACCTTACAGAAGAAATACTCACAAGAGATTTTGAAGAAGTTTTAGACGAGATTAAATCACAGGGTGGAATTAGTGTTCTTCCTCATCCTTATAGAGGACACAAAAAAGTTGAGTATTTAGCTTCAAAGGTTGATTTAATAGAAGTATGGAACGGACACGCCACACCGAAGGAAAATCAAAAAGCTCTAGAAC
>JACIXO010000244.1 GCA_014360385.1 Actinomycetota bacterium
AAGTATTAGTAGCAGCTGTATCACTTGGATTACTCTGGGCAGTTGTAACAATTGGGGTTTATATAAGCTACCGGATTTTAGCCATTGCAGATTTAACAGTAGAAGGCAGTATTGTTATGGGTGCAGCCATTGCAGCTGTAGCTATTACAAAAGGATTAAATCCTTATGTTTCTGTTATACTCTCTTTTTTTGGCGGTATTAGCGCTGGACTTGCTACAGGATTACTACATACAAAACTTAAAATACCATCATTATTATCGGGTATTTTAACAATGATTGCCTTATACTCAATTAATTTACGTATTATGGGAAAAGCCAATATTTCTCTTCTACGGGTGGATACTATTTATACTACTTTTGAAAAATTGGGTTTAAGTTCTATAATTTCTGTTATTTTCTCAGTGATTATTTTTATTGCTTTTCTTATAGGTATTTTATATTGGTTTTTTGGTACCGAAATTGGTTGTGCAATAAGAGCAACTGGTAACAATTCCCAGATGGCAAGAGCACAGGGTATTAATACGGATACCATGATAATACTTGGGTTGATGATTAGTAACGGTGTTGTGGCAGTTGGAGGAGCATTAATTGCTCAAAATCAACGATTTGCTGATATTCAAATGGGAATTGGCTCTATTGTTATTGGTCTGGCTTCAGTTATTATAGGGGAAGTTTTATTTGGCAGAAGGCACTTTGCAAGTAGACTTTTTTCTCTTGTAATGGGAGCAGTTGTTTATAGAATTATTATAGCTCTTGTACTTAAGCTTGGTATGCCTGCAAATGATCTTAAGCTTTTTACAGCAATTACAGTAGCAATAGCTCTTTCACTCCCTGTATTTCGTTCTTATTTGACTCCATTAATAAAATCATTAAAGAAAAGTGAGTAAGTGCTGCAAGAAATGCAGTATATTATAAAATTATAAAAGATTATAAAAGGTGGATAGTGCTATATGCTTGAAGTTAGAAATATTACTAAAGTTTTTAATCGAGGGACCATTAATGAGAAGGTTGCTCTATGTGATGTCAGTTTTAAGCTTAAAAAGGGTGAATTTGTAACTTTGATTGGTAGCAATGGTTCTGGTAAATCAACTTTGCTTAATTGTATAGCTGGTGTATTTCAAGTAGATAGTGGCTCAATAATTATTGATGGTATAGATATAACAAAACTCTGCGAATATAAAAGAGCTTCAATGATTAGTCGGGTATTTCAGGATCCTATGATGGGTACTGCTTCAGACATGGAAATAGAGGAAAATTTAGCTCTTGCATTACGCCGTGGAAAGCGAAGAGGTCTTAGATGGGGTATCAATAATGATGAACGTGAATATTATAAGAAGCTACTAAAGAGATTAGGACTTGGTTTGGAAAATCGAATAAGTGCAAAAGTAGGCTTACTTTCAGGTGGAGAAAGGCAGGCAATTACTCTTTTAATGGCAATAATAAAAAAACCAAAGCTCTTACTTCTTGATGAACATGCAGCAGCTCTCGATCCAGGTACTGCAAAGAAGGTAATGGATTTAACTGATAGAATCGTTATGGAAAATAATTTAACTACTCTTATGGTAACACATAATATGCGTGATGCTATTAAACATGGAAATAGACTCATGATGATGTATGAAGGTAAAGTTATATTAGATATAAAAGATGAGGAGAAAAAGAAGTTAACGGTTGAAGATCTTATAAACCGATTTGAAAGTGTAAGTGGTGAAGAATTTGCAGATGACCGAGCTCTTCTTTCTTAGTTCTACCATTCCCTAGATTTATATATAATATCTAAAAGATGTGTTTACACATATAAAATATTGCTATTTGAATTATCAGCTTTTTTAAAAGTAAAAAAGACAATTACTCAATTACATAGTAAAGAAATTGTAGTGCTCATGAAAAAGCCAGATTTAATCTTAATTTTATAAAAAGTGCTGAAGTCGGGAGTTTAAGGTACTATTTCTTCAAGCTTTATTTAAATCGCACTGGTATCTCTACCTTAGCATCATACTCAGGTAGTCCCGAAGGATTATTTTTCTCAAGTACAAGAACTCCTGTGGCTGTTGTTGGTTTTTCAAACTCAAGTTGCGCCTTGAAGGGAACAAAATCTTCACTCATCCAGTCACCCTTTGCAGTTGCAAAATGTCTTGCAACTGGATTCCCATTAGAGTCAAGAAGCATAACAGGAAAATCCCCTTCAAAAAACCATGTTCCTCTTGCCATACCTTCAACTATTAGTGGACTTTCAACAACTTCATTAGGTAAAGGCTTTGTAACTTTAATCTGATCATTGAAAGATTTTTCAGATGTAGTTTCTGATGTAATTCCTGTTTCTGTAGATTCTCCCCCCTGGGGTTTTGTTTCTTCGTCCTTAGTCTCTGAAGAGACTATTTCTAAGGAGTTTGTTTCTAAAGTTTGTGTTTCTATAGACTTTGTATCTATAGTTTTCGTTTCTATCGCGCCTTCATTAGATGAGCTTGCCTGAGAAGAAGTTGCTCTGGATCCTAATACACTACATG
>JACIXO010000245.1 GCA_014360385.1 Actinomycetota bacterium
GAAGGCATTCTCTTATTTTCAAAGTAAAACTCTTTTATAAGTTCTATTTTTTCTTTAAAACTGAGCCCGGTCTTTGTTGACTTGGTTAAGCTTGAAGCTTTTATTGGTTCTATTCGCATCTTTTATCTTTATCTTTTTTCAATCTTTAGTTTATGCACATATTATATGGTGAACAAACGTTTACTGTCAATAGAAAAATTTTGATATGAGATAAGTTAATTTAAATTGATGGATAAGTTGATAAGAATACTCGCAGTCTGGCAAGTAGTTGGTAATTAGTTTTTGTATTAGATTTATAGGTGGTACTTACAAATTGTATGATTATAGGAAAATATGAGAAATTTGAGGGAAGGGAAAAGGAAGATCTGTATAAAGGAATCTAAAAATTTTCTTAGTATGCCTGGGGATATATTTATATGGCTGGTTAGTAAAAGCAGGAAAGAGAAAAATGGTAAATAAAACCTAATTTAACTAAAATATAGTAGAAATTAATAGAATAATTTCTATACGAAGATCGAGAAAAAGGAAGGTTGATATGGAGAAGTTAATGTCAACTTTATATTATGGATGATAGATTTGTTTTATTACCTCAATTTATTACTCTATTTAACTAACTCTCCACTATCTAAATCATAAGTAGACATATATAGCGGAGCAATTGCCTTAAAACCAAGGTCGTTAAGTGTGCTTGCAAATTTTTCGGCTACTGAATTTTCAGCATGTGTTACAAACACTTTTTCTGGTTTTTTATCAAAACTATTTATCCATTTTAAAAGCCCATTTCTATCCGCATGTGCGGATAGAAAGGTAAAATCTACAATATCTGCTCTAACTGCGATTTCTTCTCCGAAAATAGTAACGCTTTTCGCACCATCAAGAATCATTCTTCCAAGTGTTCCTTTTGCTTGATAACCTACAAATATAATAGTACATTCTTCTCTCCAGAGATTATGCTTTAAGTGGTGTCTAATTCTTCCACCCTCACACATTCCACTTGATGAAATAATTACTTTTGGAGTTAAGTCAAAATTTAGTGCTTTTGAATCATCAGCTGAATGTGTAAACTTAAGACCAGGAAATAACATAGGGTTTATACCCTTTTTAAGCATTTCTTTTGTTTCTTTGTCTCCATATGTGAAAAGGTCATCGTCATAGAGGTCAGTTGCTTCTGCCGCGAGGGGACTATCAACATACACTTCAAAATTTATATTTGAAACCAGCTTATTTTTTTTAATTTCTCTTATATAGTAAAGAAGTCCTTGTGTTCTTCCTACTGCAAATGAAGGAATAATTACATTTCCACCTCTATTTAGAGTTTTATCAATGACATTTGCTAGCTCTTTTATAAAGCCGGTATTATCTTTATGAATCCTATCTCCATAGGTTGCTTCCATTACTATGTAGTTTGCCAAATCTATATACTGAGGGTCTTTTATAATAGGTTGATCT
Organism: Actinomycetota bacterium; assembly: GCA_014360385.1. GTDB lineage: Bacteria > Actinomycetota > Humimicrobiia > Humimicrobiales > Humimicrobiaceae > JACIXO01. Next base: position 1,450 of record JACIXO010000245.1, read on the forward strand.
ATATTTCCTATATCACCTGAAAAGACGATTTTTTTTGAAACTGAGTGTTCTTTTAAAAATAATTCAACTGATGCTGATCCCAAGATATGACCTGCATCTACGAAGCGAAATTTTATATTATTTTCTATTTCAATCAATTCGTTATAGCTACATTTAATTAAATGTTTTAGTGTATTTTCTACATCTTCTGTATTATATAAGGGTAAAATTTCGCTTTTACCGGCTCTTTTTCTTCTTTTATTCTCCCATTTTGTATCCATTTCCTGTATGTGAGCACTATCTTTTAGCATAATTGAAATTAATTTACACGTTGGCAGTGTTGCATATATTTTTCCGCTAAAATCTTTTTTAACAAGAAGCGGAAGTCTTCCGCTATGATCAATATGTGCATGAGTAAGTATTACAAAGCTAATACTCGAAGCGTCAAATGGGAGTTTCTGATTTTCTTTCTCATCTTCACCTTGCTGCATTCCGCAATCAATTAAAAATTTTTTTTCATTTATTTCTATGCAGTAGCAACTTCCTGTTACTTCTCTTGCGGCCCCGAAAAATGATAGTTTCATGCTTATATTCCAAGTCTTTAAATAAATGGATTATTTGTATTATTAATAGGTTAAATTAACAATTCATCTAGAGCAATGTATTAAATAGAAAGTCTCATGCCATCTGTCTTCTTTCTACTCTTTTTTCTTTTTCAGGTTTTTTATAGTTTTTAGGGTATTTAGAGTACTTACTGGATAGGCTTTCAAATCTTAGTTCAATTCCACCGCTAATTCTTAACATTATGTTTGCTATCCAAGCTACGAGTATTCCCAAAAGTCCCCATGCTAGTGAACCCAGAAAACCCATGATTATTGAAGAAAAAAGGGCAGGGATTCCTGGACCAAAGTAATTAAGAAAGCTAAGATGCCAATTATCAAAAAGAAGGCTAATTTGGCTAATGTTAGTTTCGGGCGAGAGGAGTCCAGTTGTTTTTGATGCTAAATATACTACTCCTCCGATAAAAAGAAAAAGACAATATATAATAATATAGGAAGTAATGAAATACTTAAATACA
>JACIXO010000246.1:0-694 GCA_014360385.1 Actinomycetota bacterium
CGTATGGTTATGTTCACCTTCCAATTATAAGCTTTTTGTTTGGTGTAGTTGCAATGATTGGGAGTCTCGCACTAATTTAATATATGAATTAGAACAGATGAAGGAAGAAAGAAAATAAACTCAGGAAAAAATAGAATAGATAAAAAGCAGCAGCAATTACCAGAGTACCAGCAGGAAAGAGGGAGGAAATCCTGCGGCAGTGGCAGTCACCCAGACCTTTGGAGACTACCTATCCTTTAACCCCCATATGTACATACTGGCAGCTGAGGGGATTATAGGTTGGGGATCAAAAAGCAAATTCTTATAAGTTTTATAAGTTATTAGGAAAGAAAAGGTATGAATTAACCTTAGTATTTTCTTTTTGGAATCAATTTATATTCTTGGATATCTAAAAACCAATAACCTTCCCTAAAAATTTTATCTGATTTTGTAATATTTATTTGTATTATCTAAGAGATCTGTTTACAGTTATAAATGGAGAACTCTGAAATAAAAATTAATAAAGCTTATGGAAAAACTTAAAACTATTACAAAGGTGTTAATATAAGCTTAATTCTAAGCTATATGTAACAGTATAAAAAATAGATCTTTTAGATCTTCCTATTCGATAGCTAACTTTTAATATAAACTGTAAACACCAAGCTTAGATAGTACAAATAAAACATAAAATGACAAAAGCGATTCGTTTATTTGA
>JACIXO010000246.1:704-2501 GCA_014360385.1 Actinomycetota bacterium
TTATTTGAATTATGAACCTATGTTCATTATAATTTAGCTGAACTATAGTTCCTGGATTACGAGTTGATGATATGCCAGGCTTTGATGGGACAGGACCACTTGGTCAGGGGCCATTTACTGGAGGAGGAAGAGGTTATTGGGTAATGTCTCTAGACTATGCAAAAAATATCCCTTATAGATATACAGTCATACAAGGTTATCCTGCTATATTGTATAGAGCTTATGCACCTAATTATATGGGGTATGGTATTGGATATAGATATCCAATTAGAAGGCTCACACTAAGTGGTAGAAAATTTTTAGGTAGAGGTGGAAAAGCAGGTGTAAGGATTGCCCAGAAGAGGTTTTAGAAGATAGCTAAAGTTAAAATTTGGATTTTTGTTTTTTTAAAATTGATTAAGCTTAGATAAGTACAATTTAGTTTTAGGGGGCATAGGAAATGCCGTGGTATGAATATAGGTGTGAAAGTTGTGGAGCCGTTTTTGAAGTGATTAAGGAAGAAAATAAAAGTTAATAAAACCACTAATAGAAAAAAATATGTTAACATAGATAAAGATGATTTTGTAAGAAACTTAAATAAGATAGTAAGTAGTGGAAAAAAAATAGATTATGTTACTTTTTCTGGAGCTGGGGAACCTACTCTAAATTCTGATATTAAAACGCTGATAAGTCTAACCAAAAAGACAATTAATATTCCAGTTGCAGTTTTAACTAATGGTAGCCTTCTTTATAGAAGAGAGGTTTTAGAGTAAGTCAAAAGAGCAGATTTATTAAAAATATTCTGGGAGAAAAAGCAGAACTAATAGAGGATATAAAAACAAAACCTGAGAAGAAGGTAAGCGATTTTCTTAGTCAGGATATAATAGAACTTGCCAAAAGAAGACCAGTTAGTATAAGAGATATTAGTAGTTCACTGGAAGTAAATATAAATGAAGTAATAAAGTGTATAAAAGAGCTTCTTGGGAGGAATGAAATAAAGTATAGACTTCATCATAATGAAAAATATTATTATTGTTAGTTTTTGTTGTAGTTTTTATCAGTATAGAAGAAATATTAATTTAATTTTTAAAAAATAAATTGGGAGGGATTTAGTGAAAATAGCAATTGCAACTGATGGAAATTATGTATCATCACATTTTGGCCGTTGTCCTCTATTTACCATAGTAGAAATACAAAATAATAAAGAAATAAGTAGAGAAGTAATCAAAAACCCTGGACATCACCCTGGCTACTTACCCCAGTATTTAGCCAAAATTGGGGTAGATTATGTAGTGGCTGGAGGAATGGGTCCCAGAGCAGTAGACCTTTTCAGACAGTTAAATATAGAACCAATATTAGGTATTGATGGAATGGTTGAAAGTGTAGTTGAAAAATTAGTAAAAGGTACGTTGGAGGGTGGAGATAGTACTTGTAAACCCGGCTTTGGAAGAGGATATGGTATAGATAAAACAGAATGTGACCATGGAGAAGAAAATTAGTGTATAATTTTAATGATAATATGATATAGACATATGTATAATGTAAAAAAATAATATGTACTATTAAGGAGATAGGTTAACAGTTCATCTAGAAAATCAAATTGTATTGAAAAAACCTAATAAAACAAATGTTAAGTTTTGTTACAAAGTTTTAAAAGTTAAGCACAAAATCCATATATTTGTAACATTTATAAGTATAAATTTTTCACTTTTATAAACAGACTATATAGATTAGATTTGAAATTGTAAACATAGCTCCTTAATAGTACACATAATAAATAGAAATATAAAACAGAAATAAATGTAACAAAAATGTAAC
>JACIXO010000247.1 GCA_014360385.1 Actinomycetota bacterium
TCTTTTCCACCTGAAAAATACTATGTAACTAAAGAAGCTATCCTCGAAGCATTGGATAAAAAAAGTTCATTTAACGTCATTGATCTTGAATCCGGAGATAAGATCGATTTCTGGATTTTAACTTACAGTGATTTCGATTCAAGCAGGTTTTCAAGGCGAAAAAAAATAAAATTTTTGGATTTCTATATCTATATTTCTACTCCTGAGGACACGATTCTCGAAAAATTATTATGGTCAAAGATTTCAGGTGGAAGCCAAAAGCATTTTACAGATGCGCTAAGAGTATATGAGGTCCAAAAGGAAACACTTGATTTGGCTTATTTAAATAGCTGGGTAGATAGATTAAAAATATCTGATTTATGGAATGAAATTTTAAAATCGGCAGAATTTTAATAAATAGAATTAGGTAATAATAAAAGATTATTTTACCCTGTTAGTTTTACCTTGTTAGTTATGTTTAATAATAAATTCTATTTTCTTTATTATGGATTCTGACGATTCTATGGCTTTGGTTGCTTCCTCATTAGTAAATACTTCTGATGGAGTTAGGTCTGGTAATCCATTAGGATATCTTGTTGGAATATATAGCTTATCAAGTTCTTTTGCTTTGTTAATTAGTGGTTTCAATAATTCTCCAATATCATTTTTTGGAAAATCCAGAATCAATTTTAAAACGCTATGTCCCCAGGGGTCGAATGAGTAATAGTACCATAAGGCTTTTAATGCTTTTTCAGCAGCTTGCTGAGACTGGAAACAAGCCCATTCATAGTTTCTATTCTTAAGACTTCCCCTGGCTGCATTTATATCTGCTTTAGCTTGACGTAGCCATCTGGCAGAATCTTCCTTATAATTTTCCTGACTCAAAAATTATAACTCCTTCCTGTAAAGCTTTTTTTACAAAGAACTTTTTTTTCATTTTTTTAAATTCTTCTGGTGTATAAACAAAAACATCAACTCCCCCACCTACAACATCTGCTAGTGGAATAAAATAAGGATCTAGCCTTTTTAAAAAGGGCTTATCGGTTTCCTCAACAAAGATTACATCAATATCCGAGTGTTCTGTCTGGGTGCCACGCGCGCATGAACCAAATAAAATTGCTAGTAACGCGTTATTTTTAATAGCAAGGTTATAAATAATCTTTTTTAATTCTTCTAGACTGATTTTCATAAAACAATCCTATCTCTTTTTAGTAGCAGTTAATGATTATAATTAGTTTAATTATAGCAGGTATACAAAAAGTTTATAAATAATTATGCATAGCTTTGGCAAGCTCGGATGGATCTATAACCCTGAGTATATATACAAAATATTTTTAAAGTAATTATAGCTTGTGATTTACAAGGATTAGCATCTTACATAGCTGAATAGTTGTGTTTCAATTTGGGGCTTTGGCTAAAAAGATGTGCCCCAGCAAAAGCTTCTTAAAAGCTTTGAATTAACCGAATTTGGGAAAAGGTAGTACATAACAAAAAAATGGGATACTTTTTCATAGTGTCCCATTTGTCTCATTTTAAATCCTGGCTGCAGTGCTCAGCCATAGAGAATAGAACATTACATCTGATAAAAGCATCTACAATATCAGGGTCAAAATGTTTACCCTTATCAGCCAGAATCCGTCCAACTGCCTCATCATGACTGACTTCATCTTTATATGGTCTTTTTGATCTGATAGCGTCATAGGCATCTACAACTGAAAAAATTCTTGCTTCTAAGGGAATTTCTTCCCCTTTAAGATTAAATGGGTAACCAGAGCCATCATATTTCTCATGATGATATTTTATTATATTTCTCCCCAGTTCAAAAAATAAAAAACTAACTTTAGTTTGTCTAATTATCTCATTGATAATTTCAGTTCCTATATATACATGCTTTTTAATCTCTTCAAATTCCTCCGAAGTTAATTTACCCTTCTTCAATAATATCGAGTATCGAGATAGTAGTATCACATCTGAATAAATATCATTAATAAAACCTGTTACATGCCTTGAACAAATATCGAGCACGGCATCACCACTTTTAATAAACAAGTTCTTAAAACTCGTATAAACTAAATTGGTAAAAAAAATTTCAAAAGCTATTAGCAGTCCGAAAAGCGATAAAACAGCCAGAATTACAATCCTATTTTCTCTATAAAATTTCTTAAACATTTCTTCTTATTATTAAAATAATGTAATTATAAATATCTATATAAAATTATATGGTATTGTTTACCATAATTCCATACGCCAAATTATGTGTAGATTGTACTCTCCAAGCTTGAGCAGATTAGTCTAGAAAATATTTCACGCTACCACTCTTGAAGGTTGATATTTGACATATCGAGAAATATCATTAATTATTAACACGATTAGCTGCTTACCATCCAGTAAGCTATTTATCACATAATCAAATCACATACCCAAATATGACAGCATTGCAAAAAAGGAGATAAAAGCTATGGAAAAACAAGAAAAACCAATTCGAAACATTATGCAAAGCACAA
>JACIXO010000248.1 GCA_014360385.1 Actinomycetota bacterium
ACGAGCAAAAAATTCCAAATTTTATAACTTTACCTATGACTTTGCAAGAAATATCTAGCTGACAAAAGTTATGGGCAAGAGCGCCATCAAAATGAAGTTTTATCAAGAATAAAATCAATCGCGGAATATTTAGAAAGATCATGTTTATATAACCCCCACAATCTAATTTAATTCGCCGACCATTTTCCGAGCAAAGTAATTTAGTCGATCCGTTTGTTTTCTGCTGCTATTCTGAACAACAAATTTGAAGTCATTATAGTTTCAAGAAAAACGCACGATCTTCTGAATATTTGTGGTTTGAGACTTTCGATCTTTCGATATAATTAATAAAAAAATAAAATGGTTCCAGCTCAAATTATTTTTTTTGAAAGATTTATTTAAAGATGAGCTTCAATTAAGAAAAGAAAGAATAAGCACAGGTACAGTCTCAGGAGAAATTGGAAAAGAAAGGGCATTCTGGTTTATTAGAGGTTATTGAAAGAGATATTCCAACAATAGTTGGCTTTGAAGAGAAGATAAAAAACTTGAAGAATATTTGCAGAGATATAATCTAGAATCTTTTGTATTTGACGCCGCGTCCGCTTTAGGTAATTATAATCTTTGCAATTCTGAAATAGAATAAGATTTCCCTACCTTCATTTTCTTAATCTTTTGTAATATATGCCATAAAACCAATACGTCATCTTGATTATATTCTTGTAATTTTCTTATTATTTTTCTGTCTTTTGATTGGATAAATTGAGTATAAAGAAATGGAGCATCAAAACCATCTATATCTGGATGTCTCCAAATAAACCCTAAAAATGAGCCCAATTCCTTTAACTTATAAGTTGTTAGAGGAACTATCAGAATATTCCTAATGGTATATAATAAATCTTCGAAAATAGGGAATTTGTTTTTATCTAATTTATAATGCATAATTCGATTTAGCAATACTCTTTTTTCAAAATCTGTACCACTATAACAATATAATCTTCTATATTTTTGGGCTGAAACAAAATCAAGAAATTCTTTGAGAATTTTCTTCTCTTCTCTTTTTTTATATGCTGTAAATTGTTTAAAAATGTCTTTGTTTGGGTCAAAAACGCATATCATCCATACAAAACTTTGTGCAAGATCAGTTTCTATATCTACAAAAACAGGATTTTCTATATTAATTTTTTTTAACAGTATTATTTCTTTATTTATCAATGATCTAGCACGTAAATGCCATTTATATACAAATTTTGGTGATAAGTTTGTTCTATTAACTATTTTCTCAGGATCTAATGAAGCAAATTCTTTTATACTTTTTATTCCCGCCTTTTCTAAAACATCAGAATAGACAGGTCCTATTCCATATATCTCTTTTAAGTTGGATGGTGGCAATTCAATTAATTCTATATTTACTTTTTCTTTTTCAATATCTATAATTGCAATTTTTCCTGTTGCTCCAATATCATCATGAGAAGCTATGTTTACAACCGTACATTTTCCATGTTTTTTAAATTTTCCACCCATATAGTGTGCGTGCCCACAAATATTTAGGATTACTTCATTATTTTCTATAAATTTTCTAATTGCAGAAGAACCTATGGAACCTCCTTCGCTAAATCTTATTGCGGTATCAAGAATACCACGTGGTGGACTATGAGAGAGTAAAACAATTTTCTTATTTTTATTGCCTTTAATTTGTTGAATTAGATGATTCTCAATTTCTTTTTCACTATAAAGAACATAACCTAAAGCAGGTTCAACGTCTCTTGACGCACCTTCTTGTCCTATAAAAATGAAATCATCTATAATCTGAGGTTTTTCGTGTAAATCAAAAACTTTCTTTCCTTTTAGAATATATTTATCGAGTTTAGAGCAATCGTTTCCTATTATGCCAAAAAGACCATATTTTGAGTATTTTGCCAATTCCTCAAACTTGTTTGTATTATCTTTAGCTCTTCGCGAAAATAAAATCAGAACATTGTTGTCTTTTTGTAAAATTTCACACGAATTAATAATTTCTTTTATTTCACAACCATCGTTTACTCCTAATGCTTCTACTATCAAATCAATAATTTCAACTTCATTAAGAATCTCTCTTAAATTATTACCTGCTTTCAATTTTCCTTTTTTGAAGCCTAAAAGCAAGAATTTATTATCATCACTTACTTCTATTGTAAGAAAGCAATATCCTTTAGAATTGAATTTAAGATTTTTAATAGCGGTTTCGATAATCACATCTTTTGGGAGAGACCCAAATCTATTAACATCATCTCCACCATACAGTATAACATCAGGCTTCTTATCTAGACTCTTTACAAAATTAATGATTTCATCTATACTTTGTACCCTCCAATCCGAAAATGCAAGTATTCTCATAACATAAGATAGTTAGTGAATATTTATAAAATTTTCTAGATTTCAGCAGACTTCTTCAGAAAACTTCAATTTCTTCGACCACTTTGCACTCTTATTTTATTAAGGGAGTTTAAG
>JACIXO010000249.1 GCA_014360385.1 Actinomycetota bacterium
AAAGTCCGCCTTACAGATTCATGAAAATGAAGCTAACATTTTTGGAAATGCTAAAGAGAAAAATTGTAATAAGATAGGCAACAAAGAAATTAAAAGCTACGGTCCTAAATATATTACACTTGATGGGGCAATTAAACTTGGAATATTACAGATAAAGGAAGTGAGTAGAGAGGGAAGTGTAAATGAACTTGTAGCTAAAAATAAAAGCAATACTTTAATTCTTCTACTTGATGGAGAAGAACTAGTTGGTGCTAAGCAGAATAGAATTATAAATACCACGATTCTCCTTGGTAAGATGTCTAATACAAGGATTCCAGTTAGTTGTGTTGAGGCAAGTAGGTGGGATTATATTTCAGATATTTTTATGACGTCTGAGAATATCTTAACTTATGATATAAGAAAAGAGAAACATAGTTCCGTTACCTCATCACTTAAGTATTCTCGTAGATATATGTCAGATCAAGGACAAATTTGGGAAAAGATTGATGAAATGTCTGAAGATTTTAGTGTAAATTCAAAAACAAGAGCGATGAATGATATTTATAGGTCATTTGATAAAGATCTCGATGAATATATTTGTAACTTTCCTTTAGAATTTGGACAGACAGGTATTTTTGTTTTCATTGATGGAAATATTGCTGGTTTTGATAATTTATCATTGCCTGAGGCTTACAGTAATATTCATACAAAACTTTTAAGAAGTTATTGTATTGATGCATTAAGAAAAGAATATATAAGGAAAGAAAAAACCAGAATGAGACCTGAAGAAAAGAAAGATGGGGGAAAAGATAAGGATGTAAATGAGGATATGGCAAAATTAAAAGAATATAAAAAAGCTTCTATCCCATCGATTGAAGATGCAATGAAATTTATGAAAGAGATAGAAAAGTGTAATGAAAGCCATTTTAAATCAATTGGTCTTGGAGAAGATTATAGATACGAAAGTCCTTATATTATAGGTTCTTCTTTATTTTATAAAGGTACTGTGATACATATGGCATTTTTTAGAGATGAAGGTCAAAGCATAAGAGAAGGTAGAACTGGTAGAATGAAAAGCTTTAGAGAAAGAAGAAGGGATATGGGGATGTATTAATAGCCATTAGTCCAATGGTTGGGGTTCTGTCCCTACTTAACCTAAACTTAATATTTCTACACTTAATATTTCTATACTTTTATTGGGACTTCTACTGTGTTATAATGTAATACAGATTAATATAGATGGGAGTGATTAAAGTGAGGGAAACTGTAACTATTAGTTTAACAGAAGAGATGAAGAAAAAGCTTGATGAAATCGCTTCTAGAGAAAATGTAAATAGAAGTGAGATTATAAAAACTGCTCTAAAACAATATTTTTCTATACTTGAATTTAGAAGAGTAAGAAATTTAATGATCCCAAAGGCTGAAAAGTCAAAAATATTTTCTGAAGATGACGTTTATAGAATAGTATCATGAAAATATTTTTAGATGCCAATGTAATAATTTCCGCTTTTATTACCCATGGTCATGCAGCAGAGCTTGTAGAATATTGTCTAATTCATCATAAAATCTACACGTCAGATTTTATAATTAAAGAAGTTAAAAGAAATCTTAAGGAAAAATTTAACTTCAACGACAAAGAAATAAATGAAGTAATCAATTTTATAAAATCTAATTTTATAAATGTTGGAAAATATAAAAGATTAAATAAAAAGATATCAAATGACCCAGATGATGATAATGTGCTTGCTGCTGCAATATTTGAAAAAGTAGATTGCATAGTTACAGGTGACAAAGATTTGTTAATAATTAAAAAATTTGAAGATATTAAAATTTTATCTCCAAAAGATTTCTGGAAGTTTGAGAAGTTTTCCGAAGAATAACTATGTAGAACCAATAGCTATATAGAATCTAGAATCAAAATCTTATAAAAAGTTTATAATAAAAAATTACCAAAGATGAAAAAGACATTTTATAATATTTCTAAATTAGTATTATCTCTTACCATAATTTCTATTCTCATGTTAATTGTTGGATATTATGAAAATGAAGATTTAAGAAGTTCAGTAAGTATAACTTGCTACAATGATATAGCAGGTATATAAGATTAAAATCTTGGCATTGGGTTGCTAGATATAAAAGATATAACAAAGCCCAAACTTATAGAAACAATTGATGTAGGAAAATAAATAATGCCTTTGTTTATGAAGATTATATTTATGCTGTAGGGGAAAGGGAAATTTCAGTTATTGAAAACATTACATATTTTTTAGCAATAGATGATCGTTGGTAACCTATTTGGTAAAAATATTGACTTATATACTTTTATTAAATGTAAATACATCTTTTAGATAGTACATTTAAATATAGTGGAAAGTGTTTTATAATTACTGGAGAAAAAGATAAAGAGTATTATAAAGCTTTATGTGGTTCATTAAACAATGATTTACGTTAAGGTAAAAATCTTTAACTCATGAAAAAAAT
>JACIXO010000025.1 GCA_014360385.1 Actinomycetota bacterium
TGCAAGTCTTAGCAAGAGTGGACACAAAGCTATTAGAATAATGCATCCTGCTATGAGATATTTTATGTTCATAAGGAAAAAACCTGCTAACTGAAGTCCAATCAAAAGGTATATGGGGAATATTACTACAGATCCAATTCCCTGAGCAGACCTTACATCGGTGGACTTGGATGAGATCATTATGCTTGCCATAGTAATGATAAACTCAATGGTGGGACTTAAGACAAAAGCTACAATGCACCACTCAAGATTGGGGAGAAGAATTTGTCCAATTTCGCGGTAAGTGACAGCATCAACCACTGTGCTTAATATCACAAAACTTGCTGTTGATATCACAAAGGTTGGAACCATACTTGTAAGTGTTTTCCCCAGAAGCAGATCAGATGTCTTAATGGGAGTAGCCAGAAGAGGTTCTAATGTTTTGTTTTCCTTTTCCATGATAATAGAAAATGGAGCTATAAGGCTTGGAACCATAGCAGGAATTAGTAGAAGGAAAATTAAAAACTGTTTGGTCATAAAGAATATAAGCGCCTGATAGGGTTCGAGATTTTTCAGGAAAGGAGTCTTATTGAGAAATTTTATAGTGTCAGGGTCTTCTAACATTTCTTTTCCAAAATAGGTTAACATAAAAGGCATAGCAAGTGAAAACATAAGTGTAATCACCAGTATGGGCATCCAGATATTCCTGTTTTTTATAATTTCCTTTATTTCTTTTTTGAATATTATGCTGGCATGCTTCATTTATTCTAGCTTTCCAGGTTGCCAATAAGACTAAGATATATTTCTTCGAGATTGGTTTTTACTTCATTAAAATAAACAATCTCAGCACCTTCTTCAATTAGCTTTCTGATGATCTTTGGGTTTGTTTTTTCAGTGTTGGTATTTTTAAGTAGAAGTTTTATTTTATTATCTTCTACTTTTTGGTTTATTACTTCTTCTATTGAATTAAGCAAGCTTCGAAATCTTAAAGGATTGTTTGCAAACACAATTTCTACTTCTTTGGTATCCTTTCCTTTTTGAAGTTCTTCAAGTGTAGCGATTTTTACTATTCTGGTTTTGAGTATGCATACCCTGTCGCATAATGTTGATGCTTCCTGAAGATTGTGGGTACAAAGGATGATAGTTGTGCTTTCTTTCTTAAGGTCTTCTATGAAATTTCTAACCATATACGCACTCTCTGGATCCAATCCTGCTGTAGGCTCATCTAAAAATAGAATTTTTGGTTCATGGATCAGTGCTCGTGCTAATGCTAATTTCTGTTTCATACCTTTGGAGTAAGTTGCTACAATGTCGTTCCTTCTATCCCAGAGCCCGAACATTTTCATAAATTTTTCAATGTTTTGTCTTCTTTTTTCATTAGAAATATCATAAAAGCTTGAGAAGAAGTAAAGATTGTCATAGGCAGATATTTTCTCGTAGAGTCCCGGGGTTTCAGTTAGAAGTCCAATTATAGATCTTATATATCTACCATTGGTTTTTGGTTCGGCATTGTATATTAAAACTCTACCTGAAGTAGGTGATATTAAAGTTGAGAGTATTCTAATAGTGGTTGTCTTTCCAGCACCGTTGGGGCCAAGAAAACCAAATACTTCGCCTTCAGGTATGCTGAACGAAATGTTATCTACCGCCAGAACATTTCCAAACTTTTTGGTTAAATTTTCAACCTCAATTATGGCCATTTTTGTCCTTAAGTTATAGTCGATCCAACAACAAACAATCCAACAATCTAGTGGGAGATTATCTTTCTCTATTATAAATCAATAGATACATTACAGGTAAATATAATTTACACTATTTGTATAAAACTACAACGGTAAAAGATACTATATATAATATCCTCTAGTAGACTATTACACGGGCTCAAATAAGTTAGTAACTTTTCTGAGTTAGGCAAGAACACCTTAATTTTTTTGTCACTCTAGTTACTTTTTTATTGAACTTGTCTATCAAAACAATTACAATATATTCTTAAATGTAATCCTTTAAAAAGAAAGGGGCCAAATGCAAGATGTAAAAAACCAGGTAAGTGGTTTAGCAAAAGCTTCTCTAATCTGTGGCATCTGTAGTATCATTCCTTTTGCAGGTGGAGCTATAGGTCTTGCTGCTATAATTCTGGGTGCCATCGACCTTGTTAAAATCAAAAATGGTGAAGCAGGTGCTGCTGGCAAGAAGTTTGACATCACCGGCATAGTGCTAGGAGTTGTTCTTCCATTTATAATTACAATGATAATGGTTGTTACTGTATGGGGTGTAGCTGCTGCAGCTATGAGTAGTACATTAGGTGGGTAATGAACTATAAGGCTTAAAGTAAGGTAGATGTTTTAAAGTATTGTGGTCTTATATTCTTTCTTAACAAGATAAATCTGGTTTTTTAATCCTGGGCGGTTTTTGATGGGGCAGCCTGGCAGAAACCGCCTGATTTTTTTTCAGGACCCATTCTCCGGATGCTATCTGAGTACTGGAGTTCATAGTTTGAATGGAACGCAGGCACTGGCACTTACGAGAGCAAGAAAGGGGTCACAAATCCTTCCTGTACTGCTCTCGATGAGAAGGGAAGATATAACCATAACTACTTTTAACTCCTGGCCTCAGTGGTTTGGAAACTCAAGCGCTGTTGGATATAATGAGGCAGAGAAAAACCAGTTCTTTAACTTTATAGCAAGCCAATGAGAAAAAAGTTATATCAATAACTTTCCAAAGGAAAAAATTGCATCTATTTTTCTGCTATCCCAGGAATCTGCATAGCCAGACAACGTAGTTTCCAGCATAATGTTATTGACTAATATATTCTTCTCTATGTTCTTCAGAAAGACCTTTCATTCCTAGGGGATATTAAAATAGGTCTTTCAATTAGCTCTTATTCAGAACCCTAGTTCATGTTCAGAACCCCAGTTCAAACAAGCTTCAATAAGTGTTGGATGATAAAAATTCTATCTTTGGTGTTGACTTTGCTGTGTATTCGTGTATAATTTGAAAAGAAAGGGAAAGATATAGAAAGTTTTGAAAAGAAAAAGAAAATTATAGAAAATGAATAATATGTTGTTTGAAGACCGTCAAAGAAAGATTATCGAGTTATTGGAGCGTCAAGGAAGCGTTAGGGTAGATAGCTTAGCGAATTATCTTGGTGTGTCCAAAGTTACAGTCAGAAAACATCTAGATCTACTCTCAAAACAAATTCCCATCACAAGGGTTAGAGGCGGAGCTATCTCTAGTACCAGAGGAACTTCTTATGAACCAATATATGATGAGAAGTCTACCCAGAACCTGGAAATAAAAAAGAGAATAGGCTCCTTTGCTGCATCATTGGTACAGAGTGGCGAAACATTAATGCTGGATTCTGGATCTACCACGTGGCATGTGGCTTTTTCGTTGCTTGGAAGAAGTGGTCTTACTGTTGTAACAAGTGATATTAAAATTGCTTTGCTACTGGCTGACTCATCAAAAATTGAAGTGTATCTGGCCGGGGGAAAAGTAAGGCCTCATCTCTTCTCTATCATAGGCCGAAGTGCTGAAGAATTTATCAAAGGTTTTAATGTGGATAAGCTATTCTTGGGCGCTGACGCGATAGATATCGAACGTGGCATCACAAATGCTAATGCTGAGGAGGCATATTTAAAACAGGAAATGATTCGTTCTGCAAATGAAGTGATTGTTGTTACTGATAGTTCTAAGTTTAATAAAGTTTCCCTGGCTCATGTATGTGACTTTTCCCAAATAAACCATGTGATAACAGATAAGAATATACCCAAGGAATACAAGGGTATACTTAACGAGAAGAATATAAAACTAAGTCTTGTATAAAGCCTTTTGTGTGAGCTTGTGCTTGTGAAATCTTTATGATTTTTTGCAAGGTCTTAATTTGTCCAAACTGGAATGATTGGAGGTTAGAAACATGTGTGACCTTTTGATGGAACTATTTGGAGTAAGAAAGCCGATTGTGGGAATGGCTCACTTTCTACCCTTACCAGGAAGCTACCTTTATGACGATGCCAGAGGTGTCAAAGGGATAGTGGAGGCCTTAATAAATGATGTTGAGGCTCTTCAGGAAGGCGGAGTTGACGGCATCATGTTCTGTAATGAAAATGATAGACCTTATTCTTTTAAAGCAGGGCCAGGTACAATAGCCACAATGGCTTATGTCATCGGCTGTATTAAATCACATATAAAAGTCCCATTTGGAGTTGATGTCCTGTGGGATCCTATAGCCTCGTTATCTCTTGCAAAAGCGACTGGGGCCCTTTTTATAAGGGAAATTTTCACAAATGTGTATGCTGGTGATATGGGTCTCTGGCTTACCAATTGTAATGAAGCGTTTGTACATAGAAAACTCCTGGGCGCTGAGGAGATAAAGCTATTCTTTAATATAAATGCAGAGTTTTCACAACCTTTGGCTGAAAGGGCTCCTTCTCTTGTTGCCAGGAGTGTTATTATGTCGTCTTTGCCTGACGCTCTTTTAATCTCCGGCCCCACCACAGGTTCAGTGGCTGAGATGAGTCTGTTCGAGGAGATAAAACAAGCAAGTGGAAAGGTACCGGTTTTAGCTAATACAGGAGTTACAGCGGATACAGTAGATGAGGTATTAAGTATAGTGGATGGAGCTATTATAGGCACTTATTTTAAGGTCGATGGGATAACCTGGAATCCTGTCAGCAAGGATAGAGTAAAAAGAGTTATGGACAGGGTTAAGCGCATAAGGGAAAAACTGACTTAAAATTAACTTAAAAGAGAGGAGGTGCACAATGAAATAATACACTATGAAATAAATATGTTAAAAGGAGATTAAGAAAAGGAAGTAGGTCTGGAAGAGAACATTCAGATATAGCAAAACTCAGTAATTTAATTATGCAGAGTAGAAAAAATTCTTATTCAAGAGGATATGATAAAAAGAAAATAAATTAAAAAGAAAGTAAATTAGTTTAAAAGGAGGGAAAGAAGAAATGAAGAGGGGATTACTATTGATGGCAGTAACAGTGGTATCGCTTATACTTGTTGCCACTCTATCATTTGCAGGATGCAAGGCTACTCCTGCAACAGAAACAGCTGCAGAGACCACTGCTGCAGAAACTTCAGCAGAAGAAGTATCCACTGAAACACCAGCTGAAACCTCAGCTGTTGCCTTTAAAGCAGGAGTTGTTCTACCTACAATGAACGTATTCTATCTTGCACTTCAGAATGGTGTAGTGGGGGCAATAGAGGAAGCTGGAGGGGAAGCTATTGTTTTGACTTCCCAACAATATAAACCTGCAGTGGAACTAGCCAATGTAGAAGACTTGATACAGCAAGGTATAGACGTTCTGTTCATTGATGCTTCTGACTTAGTTGCTAGCTCTCCTTCTATTGAACTGGCTAATAAAGCTAATGTTCCTGTGATTGGTCTCAATCAGAGGACTGAGAGTGGAAAGTTTGTTACCGTCGTTGCTACTAATAATTATGAGGCAGGGAAATTAGCGGCAGAATTTGTGATGGAACAGATTGAATACAAAGGCGAGGTTGCAATAATAAATGGACCTCCAGTACCAGCTGTGCTGGATAGAATTAAGGCTTTTAAGGATGTAGTAGCTCAATATCCAGATGTTAAGATAGTGGCTGACCAGATGATGGGTAACACCATAGCTGAAGGTATTAGTGTTGCAGAGAACATACTGCAAGCTAACCCTGAATTAGATGGCTTTCTGGGCATGAATGACTTTGCATTTCTGGGAGCACTTACCGCGCTTCAGAATGCTAATAAGGTTGGCGAGGTGGCTATTGGGGCTATTGATGGAATCCCTGAAGTTGTCCAAATACTTGCTGCAGGTCTTGCCCCGAAGTGTGCTACAGCAGCCCAGCTCCCGGTAGATATTGGAAAGAAAGCAGTTCAAGCCTATTTAGATTATCGGGATGGTAAGGATGTCCCTCAGGATATTCAAATTGATTCAATCTTAATCACAAAGGATAACGCTCAAGGCTTTAGCTGGTAAGGCAGATAGGTGAAAAGTAAGCGAATATGCACCCCTTTCTTCGACTCGGAGGGGTGCATATTCTGAATATAGGGCTTTTCAATAAGGTTTGTTGCATTAGCTTGTGTAAAGTTTTCAAGATAATGAATTTTAAAAGATGAGTGTAAAGATGAATAGAGAAAACAGCTTAATGAAGGAAACACCTATTGTAGAGATGAATTCAATCTCTAAGCGGTTTGGCGGAATAGTTGCCTTGGATAGGGTGAATTTTGTAGTAAGTAATGGTGAAATTCACGCCTTGGTGGGGGAGAATGGTGCTGGTAAAAGTACTTTAATGAATATCCTTAATGGTTCTATCCAACCAGATGAGGGAGATATTTTTTTGAGCGGTCAGAAGGTTGAGATCAAAAATCCCTATATAGCTCAAAAACTTGGTATAAGTATGGTTCACCAAGAACTTAAACTCTTCCCTGAGTTGACAGTAGCAGAAAACATTTTTTTTGGAAGACAGAGTAAAAATTTTTTTGTAAATTGGAGAAATTTATTTAGTAAGGCCGAGAGCATTCTTTCACAGCTTGGAGCAAAACTTAAGAGTTCTGAGAAAGTGAAAAATTTAAGTGTTGCCCAAATGCAGCAAGTTGAGATAGCTAAAGCTCTGTTTAGAAAATGTAATCTGCTAATTATGGATGAACCAACAGCAAGCTTAACACCGGAAGAGGTAAATTCTCTTTTTGTAATACTGGAGAAGCTTTCAGAAGATGGTGTCTCAATAGTATACATCTCACATAGATTGGAAGAAGTTTTCAGAATAAGTGATAGGATTACTGTGTTGAGGGATGGGCATGCTGTAGGAACACTACACACTAGTGGTACCGATAAGGATGAGGTAATTAAGTTGATGCTGGGGTCCGAGAAAAAATTACATTCTGTCGACAGAAAAAAGCGAACTTCTTTTGGTGGAAAAGGGGAACTACTGAGAGTAAATCGGCTAAATCTCAAAGGAAAGTTTAGAGATATTTCCTTTCATTTGTCTGAGGGTGAGATTCTGGGGATAGCTGGGTTAATGGGTTCAGGAAGAACCGAGCTGCTCCTAGCACTTTTTGGGTTTCTTCCTATTTCTAGCGGAGAGATTTATGTGAGAGGTAAGAAATATTATCCAAGATCGCCGGGGAGTGCAGTTGAAATAGGATTTGCTCTTGTTCCTGAAAATAGAAAGGAACAAGGTCTAATTCTAGGGATGAGCGTAAAGGATAATATTCTCTTTGCCGAATTTAGAAATTTCTGCAAATTTGGATTCTTGGATCAATCTAGGGAAAAAAGGACAGCTGAAAGTATGATCAACCGACTAAACATTAAAGTTGACTCCATATTGCAGAAAGTCAAAACACTGAGTGGTGGTAATCAACAGAAAGTTGTTGTCGGGAAGTGGGTCTTAGCTGATGCTGATATATTACTCCTGGATGAACCAACAAGAGGGATAGATGTGCGTGCGAAGGAAGAGGTAATTAATATCATTCAAGACCTTGTTGCTGAGGGCAAAGCAGCAATTGTTGTTTCATCTGAGTTGAGTGAGATAACTAGAATTAGTGACAGAATTCTCGTGCTATACAATGGAGAAATAGTTAAGGAATTACCAGGTGGCACTGACATAAAAACAGTCACAAAGTATGTTACTGGAGGCAAGGTTTATGAATAGTAAAGGTGTGCTGGTTAGTAAGTTTAAATTGAATTTTAAGCTGACCCCTGAAATAGGAGCACTTATTGCTTTGGCGATTATTAGTCTAGTGTTGACATTTTTAACCAAATATTTCTTTACTCTCTCAAATTTTATTAATCTTATAAGACAGGTTTCTATTATTGGTATAGCAGGAGTAGGAGCAACTTTTGTCATAATCAGTGGAGGAATTGATCTCTCTATAGGCTCAATGATTTCATTTCTTGTTGTGCTGCTGGCAAGTTTTATCCAGAACTATGGAATCTCCTCACCAGTTGCCTTTCTTTTTGTTCTATTAATTGGCGCTACTCTAGGTTTAGTCAATGGTATAATGATTGCATTTCTTCGAATGCCTCCAATAATAGCTACACTCTCTACTTGGATTGCCTATAAGGGTGCTGCACTAGTTTACAGTGGAGGATATGCGATTCCACTTATTGGTAAGTTTGAGATACTAGGGCGTGGGTTTTTGGGTCCCATACCTGTGCCATCTATCATAATGATAGGAGTTACCATAGTTGGTTTCATTATTCTTAAATATACAATGCTGGGTCGAGTGATTTATGGGTTGGGTGGAAATGAGGAGGCTGTTTATCTGTCAGGAATTTCGGTGAAGAAGTATCGATTGATAATCTATATGATCTCAGGTATTACAGCTGGAGTGGCTAGTGGTGTGATGGCGTCAAGGTTAGCCTCTGGGCAACCTATGAGTGGAGATGGAGTTGAACTTGACGTTATAGCTGCTGCTGTGTTAGGAGGAACCAATATCTTTGGTGGAAGTGGTAGTGTGTGGGGAACTATTGTTGGAGCTTTTATTCTGACAGTTATAGGAAATGGCCTTAATTTACTAAATGTTAATCCATATGGTCAATTTATTGCCAAGGGTGCAATATTGGCTTTTGCTGTGGCTATCAACTCCATAAAAGGCTTTCGACAATCGTAAAAGGGGTGGAATGTCGTTGTAGGGAAGTTAGAGTAGTTCTAGGGAATTACCCATTCAGGTTAGTTACTAGGTCTATTTTTGCAATGATATAGGTAATGAGTTGAAATTTGTGAGTCATGGGAAGGAGAGTGACTATGAAGTTTGACCACATCGGCTTGCCGACTACAGATAGAAAAAAGGGTAAGGAAATATTTATTAGTGCTACTAAAGTTTGGGTTACAGATTACAAAAAGCATCCTTATAGAATAGAGTGGCTTAGGTTTGAGCCTGATAGTCCAGTAAAGGGGCCTGTTCGTGAGAAACCCCATATTGCTTTTAAAGTAAATAATTTAGATGAGGCCTCGAAAGGATTAAAGGTATTATTAGAGCCATTTGAATCGCTTCCGGGTCTTAAAGTAGGTTTCTATGAGTATGATGATGGAGGAATAATTGAGCTAATGGAGTACAAAAATGAATAGAATTGAAAGAGTTCTTAAGGTGTTAAGAAGGGAAGAAGTAGATCATCTTCCGAGTCAAATAACTTTCGCAGATAGAACTAAGAAGAGCGAAATTGCTAAAGCATTAGGATTAGGGGAAAGTGATACTTCATTAGATGAATATCTTGAAAATCATTTAGAATTTATATTTTTAAAATATGATAAACCTCTTTTCTTTAGAAACAACATATCTTTGATGCAGAAGCTTGCAGAAGAAGGAGTTGTGGGCTTGGATGAAGAAAATGGGATAGTATATGATGTATGGGGTATGGGGATAAGAATTGGTGAAGAAGGTTTTTATTGTTGTTATTCGCCATTTAAAGGTGATAAAGAAGCAAATGAAAGAGCTAAGCGGTTTCTTCCTCCAAATTTCAATTTGGATTTGCTTGATATGGAGCTTGAGCAGGCAGTAGAAGAGTTCATACCGCCTGACCCAATGGCTAAAGGAAATTTTGAAGGTCTAAAAGAGGATTTGTCTTTAATAAAAGACGATATTTTAGCAATTCCATCTGGATATCTTGGCATTTGGGAAAGAACACTCTGGATGCTGGGATTTGAAGAGGCTCTTACTTATCTAGCTCTCAAACCAAGTGTTGTTCAGGAAATGTTTGCAAAAATAACTGATTACAAAATTAAAGTTGCAAATGAACTGATAAAAATGGGCTTCAAAGTTTGTCATCATGG
>JACIXO010000250.1 GCA_014360385.1 Actinomycetota bacterium
ACATCTCTTCCTTAAACTCCTCAAATTTTGCTTTTAGACTTCTTTGGATTCAGTTTAGCCTGGCTCAGCTCTGTCCTGCTTTAACTTCTTTTTTCCTCATTCTTACATAACCATAAGGCTTTGGTTTTATATATCTGTCTATAAGAGGAGTAAAAGCATTCATCAAAAGAATGGAAAAACAAACACCTTCTGGCATCGCTCCAAAATACCTTATAGCAACAGTTAAAAGTCCTGCACCCACTCCAAAAACAATTCTCCCATTTGCAGTAACAGGTGAAGTTACATAATCAGTGGCCATAAAGAAAGCACCAAGCATAAGTCCACCAGCTAAAAGCTGAAATATCACATCTTCGCCCAACAAAAAGGAACCAAGGGCCACTGTACCTAGATAAAATACAGGAATTCTCCAATCTATAACTTTAAAAGCCAAAAGTAAAATCGCCCCTATCAATATAAGCATAACAGAAGTTTCGCCCAGGGATCCCGCTCTATTGCCAATAAAAAGATTCTTATACAGGGTCAGTTTATCCATCTCCCATGTAAAGCTTTCACCAAGAGGAGTTGCCCCTGTTACAGCATCAGAACCAAAAAAACTGGGTAGAATCCATGTAGTCATTTCGCCAGGAAAGCATACAGTCATAAAGGCTCTACCCGCAAGTGCAGGATTAAAAATGTTATAACCAAGCCCCCCGAAAGCTTCTTTGGCCACAGCAATGCAGAATACCGAGCCCACTACAACCATCCATATTGGTATCCTGGGTGGAAGAATAAGAGCAAAAAGTAGCCCTGTGATTACAGCACTTCCATCCATCACAAACTTCTTTCTTCTTAGCTTTTTTATAACCAACTCAGTTACAACTGCTGTAATCACACTACTTACGATTATCCAGATAGCATGGTAACCAAAAAAATATATACCAGCACCGGTAGGAAAAAGTAATGCTACCACAACAAGATACATTATTTTATTTGTTGAAAGCCCTCTCCAGATATGAGGAGAAGATGAAATTAAAAGGTTGTTCATTATACTCTCCTATATCTTAGACTTTCCAACCTTAATGTAGCTCACAATAGGAATATTTGCCGGACAAACATAAGCGCAACAGCCACATTCTATACAATCCTCAATATAATGCTCTTTACAGACTTCATACATCCCGCTCCTTACACCTCTGACGAACATTAGAGGCATCAAATTCATGGGACATACACTAACACACCTGCTACACCTGATGCAGTTCTCATCAGAGGCAGGGCTTCCTTTTTTAACCAGTACACAGTTTGTCCCCTTTATAACTGGAAAATCAATATCTGAGATTGATATCCCCATCATTGGCCCACCTGTTATTACCGTATTTGCCTTTTCATCAGAGCCGCCACAATAGTCTATAAGGTCTCTTAGTGGTGTGCCAATTCTTACTGTCAGGTTTTTAGGATCATTTACAGCTCCTGTAACAGTTATGACCTTTTCCACAAGAGGTTTACCTTCAACCACAGCTTCATATACTGCTTTTGAGGTACCGACATTGTTAACAACCACACCTACATCCAGAGGAAGACCTCCTATTGGAACCTCCCTGCCGACAATAGTCTTAACCAAAGTTTTCTCTGCACCCATTGGATATCTTGACTTAAGAGACACGATTTGAAATTTGTTTTCAAGATTGGTGCCTTTTATAAAACTATCTATCTCCTTTATGGCATCCTCTTTATTGTCTTCTATCGCTACGAACATTTTCTCGGGCATCAAAATCCTGCCTATGATATAAGCACCGAGAACAACTTCTAAAGTATACTCAAGCATTATTCTGTGATCTGAAGTTATATAGGGTTCACATTCACAACCGTTCAGAATAAAAGTATCAATTTTCTTACCTGGAGGTGGAGAAAGCTTCACATGAGTAGGAAAAGTAGCTCCCCCGAGCCCGACAATTCCAGCTTCCCTTATCCTCGTTATCATGTCCTTTGGTACAAGGGAGTCAATCAAACTGATCAGGTCAGAAGGTTTATGCTCCTTTTGCGGGTTTATAAGACTATCAAGATCAATCCACTTATCTTCACCATCTGACTCTATAACAAGAGCATCCACAGGATTGCTTGTAACCGGGTTTATAATTTTAACTTCGGATACTACTTTTCCAGATATTGAAGAATGGATAGGAGAAGAAACAAAAGACCCTACATCTGCTACTTTCTGCCCAGTAAGAACATAATCCCCTCGGTTAACAATAGAACTACAGGGTGCACCAATATGCTGCTGAAGGGGTAGAATAATTTTTTCCGGGAGTGGAAGGCTTTCAATGGGTTTATCTGCTGTTAGTTTGCTTTCGGAAAGCTTGACTCCTTTAAAAACGCTTCTTTTTCTTATTACTGTGTTTCTGGATTCGTCCATTAGTTTTCAGAAACCTTCTTCGCTACTTTTTCCTGAAACTTCTGTTACAAAACTCAAGAAATAAT
>JACIXO010000251.1 GCA_014360385.1 Actinomycetota bacterium
GAATATCAATCGGTTTTATAAATGGAACGTTAGTTTCAGTTTTGGGAATGCCTCCTTTTATAGTTACATTGGCTTTAATGATTATTATTGATGGAGTGATATTAGCTTATACATTGGGTTATCCTATTTACATAGATTTTCCCTCAAGCTTTGTTTTTTTTGGCCAAGGTTATATAGGAAAAATACCAGTTTCAGTAATAATTATGATAGCAGTGTTTATTTTTGGTTATATATTTTTGAATCACCTCAAAATTGGTCGTTATTTTTTTGCTTTTGGAGGGAATAAAGAAGCAGCCCGTCTTTCTGGAATAAATACGAAATTAATAGGGATTTCTAGTTTTATTTTGGGTTCGGCAATAGCTACAATTGCCGGAATAGTACTAACAGCAAAATTAGCTGCAGGATTACCAAATGCTGGTGGTCTTACATTAACACTCGATGCGTATACAGCTACTATTTTAGGTGGGACAAGTTTAGCTGGAGGGAAAGGTACAATATATGGTGCTATAATTGGGGTTTTGCTAATTGGGGTAATTAATAACGGATTAATTTTGTATGGCATTCCATACTATTTTCAGAACATTGTTAAAGGATTAATTATTTTGATGGCTGTTGCTTGGAA
Source organism: Actinomycetota bacterium (assembly GCA_014360385.1). Lineage (GTDB taxonomy): Bacteria > Actinomycetota > Humimicrobiia > Humimicrobiales > Humimicrobiaceae > JACIXO01. The sequence continues at coordinate 623 of JACIXO010000251.1, forward strand.
TTCTATTCGTACAGTGCGGAGCGTGCGGTAAAGCAAAAAAGAAAAAATTTTAAGTTTACAGGACTCTAATAATGGAAATAAATTCCAGTTTGTTACAAATGAAAAATATTTCAAAAAGTTTCCCAGGAGTAAAAGCATTGGATAATGTTTCATTTAGGGCTAATAGGGGTGAAATCCATTCTTTAATAGGGGAAAATGGTGCAGGTAAAAGCACTTTGATAAAAATATTAACCGGTGCTTTAAGAAAAGATAGCGGAGAAATTTTTATTGAAGGAAAGTTGGCTGAAATAGATAATCCTCAAAAAGCGTCTACATATGGTATATCAACAATTTTCCAGGAGCTTAGTCTGTTTGATAATATGAGTATAGCGGAAAATATTTTCATAGGAAGGGAATTTACCAATATTAAATATTTTGTAAATAAAAAGAGGCTTTTGGAGGAGGCTGCGAAGATTTTAGAAATATTAAATTTTAGTATACCTCCCAAAAAACTTGTAAGAGATCTTTCTATGTCCGAAAAACAAGTTGTAGAGATTGCAAAAGCATTATCACGTAGTCCAAAAATAATTATTATGGATGAGCCTACCAGTTCTTTAGCTGAAAGAGAAAAGGAAGTTTTGTTTGAAATAATAAGAAGATTGAAAGAAAATGGTACTCTTATCATATTTATTTCCCATAAATTAGATGAAATTGTTGAAATATCTGATAGATTAACCATTTTGAGAGATGGGAAGAACGTAGGCACTTATCATATTAAGGAAATTACTCCCAATCAAATTATTGAATTAATGACAGGTTCGAAAGCTTTTAAAGATAATATTATCTACATTGAGCCCAAACAAGATGTTGTGTTAAAAGTCAAAAACCTATCTAAGGGTAAAATTCTTAAAAAAATAAATTTTGAGCTATATAAAGGAGAGATTTTGGGTATTACAGGCTTAATAGGGTCGGGAAAATCGGAATTAGCAAGAGCTATTCTTGGAATAGACCCTCCTGATGGTGGTGATATATTTTTAGAAAATAAAAGATTAAATAACATTTCTATTGGTAGAGCTATAAAATTTGGATTTGGCTTTGTATCTGAGAATAGAAAAAGGGATAGCCTTTTTCCTGAACTAACAATTAGAGAAAATATTACAATGAGTAGCTTGAATAGATTTTGTAAGTTTTATTTTATTTCTAGAAATAAAGAAAGAAAAGAAGTACAAATTTTTCTAAATGAATTAAGGATCAAGACTCCCAGTGAAGAAACTAAAGTAAATTATTTATCAGGGGGCAATCAGCAAAAGGTCGCAATTTCAAAGTGCCTACTTTCAGGCTCAAAGATTCTAATATTAGATGAGCCAACTATTGGGGTTGATATTGGAGTTAAATCAGAAATACATAACATTATCCTTGAATTAGCAAGGCAAGGTGTAAGTATTATAATGATTTCTTCTGATTTTAGAGAAATATATAAAGTGTCCTCAAGAATAATGATAATGAAAGCTGGAGAAATAAAAGGTATATTTCCAAAAGAAAATATTAATATTAATGAAGTTATGTTCTTAGCTATGAATTAAATATTTTTTAAAAATATAACATTTAAAATGTGAGGAGCTTTATAAGCTTTTGTTACGTATTATGGTTTTTATTTTTTTTGGCTTATTGTTAAGGCTTTATTCAAATATAAGGGTGATGTAAGAGATGATGAAGAATAAAAATGGTTTTTTAATGAAACCTAGAGAAAGAGTTTTAAAAACACTTAGACACGAAGAACCGGATAGGGTACCTAAATCTATAGAATATATGCCAGAGATTTTAGAGAGACTTACAACATATAATGATACAACA
>JACIXO010000252.1 GCA_014360385.1 Actinomycetota bacterium
GCATGGTTCCTCTTAAGGGGAGAGCGAAGCCTTCAAAAACAGAGCTAGCTTTACCTCGCTAGGACAAAGCTAGCGTGTTTTCGAAACACTTAAGCCTGATTCTAGAAGCTTATCTTAGAGACTAATCTTTGTCCCTATCACGGAATTGGAAATGCTTACTCCTATAGGGTGGAGCACTTGCAAGTTTTATTTATAGGAGCTTATTTATGAGAGAGATATTGTATCTAGGACTTTCTCAGTTAGACAAGCTACTTTACGGGATCCAGAAACCTGGGAGATACATTGGCTGCGAAATTGGGGTAAAAAGTAAAGATATTGAAGTCTTAAAATCTTTCCCGGATATGGTGCTTATTGTCCTGGCGTTTCCTGATATTTACGAGATCGGGATGTCGAATCTGGGACTAAATATTCTATATGAGATTGTTAACAGAAGGGAAGATTTTTCAGCAGAGAGAGTGTTTTCTCCCTGGCTTGACTTTGAGGAAAGGTTAAGAAGAGAAAAGGTAAAACTGTTCTCTCTTGAAAATAGGATTTTTATTGACTGTTTTGATGTTATTGGATTCAATGTCCAGCATGAAATGCTTTACACTAATGTTTTAAATATCCTGGATCTAGGAGGAATAGAACTTTGCTGGAAGGACCGCAGTAACGTGAGATTTCCACTCGTATGTGCCGGCGGCCCATCTGTAGTTAATCCACAACCTTTATCTAAATTCATGGATTTTATGGTTATCGGTGACGGGGAGGAAATAATAATTGAAATACTTGAAAGGGTCAAGCTTTATAAGAAGTCTGGAAGAGAAAAAACATGGTTTTTGAGTGAAGTAAGTAAACTTGATGGTGTCTATGTTCCTCGTTTTTATAGGTTTTACTATTACGATGATGGTAAAATTGAGAAGTTTCTTCCACAAAAAAGAATAAAGAAATCTGTTGTCAGGGACCTAGATCAATTTGAGATTGTTAAAAGTCCAATCATCCCCAATATCAAGCCAGTTCATGATCGTTTTGTGGTAGAAATAATGAGAGGCTGTAGCAGAGGCTGTAGATTCTGTCAGGCTGGCATAATTTACAGACCTGTGAGAAGAAGAAAGCTTGATTATTTAATAGAGCAAAGCATCCGTGGTCTGGCAAATACAGGTTATGATGAAATTTCGTTTATGTCACTTTCTGTATCTGATTATAAAGGTCTTGATGAACTTGTTGAGAGCGTTGTAAAAAACTGTGATCTGGAAAATATTTCTGTTTCACTTCCTTCTATGAGATTGGATAGTTTCAGCATACGTTTAGCAGAGCTCATCAAGGCTGGAAGAAGAACAGGGCTTACGTTTGCCCCTGAGGCAGGGAGCCAGAGGATGAGAGATATAATTAATAAGGATATAAGCGAAGATGAAATGATGGAATGTATAAAGGTGGCTTTTCAAAAAGGCTGGGAAAAAATCAAACTATATTTTATGATAGGGCTTCCCTTTGAAGATGAAAGTGACATAAAGGAGATATTAAGACTGATGGAAAAAGTCTTATACAACGCTAGAAGATTTTTACCAAGATCCAAGTGGGCGAGGTTTAATCTCAATGTGAGTATAAATGGTTTTTGCCCCAAACCTTTTACACCTTTTCAGTGGGTGGCTCAGGATAGTGTTGAAAGTCTTAGAAGTAAGTTTGACTACATACTTACTAACCTTCCTGGGAAAAAAGTCAACGTTAGCTGGACTTCCCCCGAGAAAACTAAGGTGGAGTGCTTTCTTTCAAGAGGAAACGAATTTACGGGGGACGTAATCAGAAAAGCATGGGAATCCGGAGCAAAATTTGATAACTGGACTGACTTATTTGATTATAGTAAGTGGGAAAATGCATGCAATAATGCAGGTGTAAGCATGGACTTTTTTACAACTCGAGTGATATCTTCAGAAGAAATTCTGCCGTGGGATGTTATAGATATAGGAATAAGCAAGGAATATTTACTTAAGGAGTATGAAAAGTCAAAGGAACTCTCGAGGAAAAGAGATAAGGTTTAGATTCTTTAAGAAGGGTGAATTTAAATATCTTTCTCATCTGGATATTGTCTCGATAATTACAAAAGCCCTTAGAAGAGCTGGGATTAAAGTTAAATACAGTGAAGGTTATAATCCCAAGCCAAAGATTAATTTTAGCTCTCCAACGCCGCTTGGAATAGAAAGCCTGGCAGAGTATGGTGATATTGTACTTACAGATGATCTACGGGCGGATGAATTTCTCCAAAAAATAAATTTCTCACTGAAGGAACTTAACCAGAAGCTGGAAAGAATAAAATTAATTGACTCCAGGGAGATATCTCACAAGGTTCCAAGTTTGATGGAAGATATCTCTGTAGGTTTGTACAGTTTTGAACTTACTACTACAACTGGTGGATGTTATACCGAGGACTTTATTCAGGATCTGGAAACAAAACTAAGAAAAGATTATACATCTCCTAC
>JACIXO010000253.1 GCA_014360385.1 Actinomycetota bacterium
TTGGATGAATCAGGGGAAAGGAAATAATTCAATCAATGTATACCTACCGGTTAGATAAGATTTTTGGCGCTTTTGGCTCTCAGAATAGAAGTACTTGAGGAAGATGCATGGATTTTTATAACAGTAAACAATCATCAAGTCAGATGTAAAAGACATCTTTAGCTAAATTGCTAATTATAAGTCGATTTGATAGAATTTGGCTCAAATGAATAATAAAATACTTAAAAAGATTTCTAATTTTTTTGCCAAACAGGAAGATATAGTAGCAGTTTATCTCTATGGCTCAAGGGCTAAAGAAAAAGAAACTTGCAAAAGTGATCTGGATTTGGCAGTACTTTTTAGAAAACCACTGACAGAATATGAGAAAATTTTGGAGCTCAGGGTGGAAATACAAAAAATATTGGGTGATGCTTTTTTTGTAGATGTAAGAGAGATTCACTCAGGTCTTTCTCCAGTATTTTTAGGGGAAGTGATAAGTAGTAGTAAGGTAGTGTTTTGCCGGGATGAAGCTGAGCGAATAAAATTTGAGGTTGAGGCAATGAGAGCTATTGATGATAGTGAGCAAATCCGAAGAATAAATTTATATTATCTTAAAAAGTCACTTCAACAAGGAAGTTATGGCCGAACAACAAGTTCTACAAAAATTACTTGAGCAATTAGAAGAACATTTACTTACTATTGACCAAATGTCTTTTAGTTTGGAAGAGCTTCTTTCTGATATTGATATTCAACATCTGATTGAACGCAGGCTTCAGCTGTCCATTGAGGTTTGTATTGATATCGCATCTCATGTTGCTGCCCAGCAAAAGCTTCCTGGTAGGGAAAGAGCAGCAGATATTTTTCTCCTTTTAGGGAAACACAAAATTATTGATGAGGAACTTGCCAAAAAGTTAGCCAAAGCGGTGGGTTTTAGAAATATTTTAATTCATGAATATGCCAAAATTAACCATCACCTGGTTTACCAATATTATAAGCAAGATTTAGACGATCTCCGCAGGTTTGCTAAGCAAATAGCTAAAAGGTTTCTCTGAGCACTTATAAAAGAATTTTCTGCTTCTGAAAGTCTTCTTAAATGTTTAGATAGAAACCTCACTACTCCGTTGCTCCCACTATATCAGCTTTAAAAAATGTATAAAAACTTTGCGTTGCAGGAATACCTTTTTTAAAATTACTTTAAATCTTTCAAAGCCTCTAAGGTCTCTAAGGCATCAATTGCAGGCTGGTACTTAGGATATATCTCTAAGGCAAGCTTTAGCTCTTCAATTGCTTCTTCAAACCTTTTTTCATACTGAAGCTGCATGGCATTTCCGTGGTGCATTCTGGCAGTATCTACGATCTCTTTTGCATGTTCGTATATCGGGTTAAGGTAACTAACAATCTCTTCTTTTTTCTCTTTACTTAAATCTGAATCCTGGATAGCTAATATTGCATCCCTGTAAGTTTTAGCAGCAAGAGAATACTCCCCTTCTTTGAAGTAACTATCAGCCTCATCAATCAGGCTCTGGATATTTTGTGGAATCTCTTCTTCTGTTTCAGCTTCTGCTGCTTGTGTCTCTTCTACTATTTGCTTTTGACTTACTGTTTCAGAGGAAGGCTCTCTTTTTCTGCAAGAGCTAAAAAAAAGTAAGTAGCTAATTAGTAGCACTATTAGAAGTATAAATATAAGCGGTGTGTGTAATTTTAAATACCTCTTATATAAACTTCTATTATTCATAAACTTATACCTTTCTCTTTCTTTTAAATCTATACCATTCTCTTTCTTTTATGATGCTGTAGTTTACAATCTGTTATGATGTTTGTATTATAAAGTTATGAGGGTCATATTATAAAGGTTATAATATTAAATAGCATTACTTTTTAGCTTCTGGTACCTACTTTTTATTTTAAAATGTTTTCTATTAAGAGACTAATTAAAAATAACTATTAATTTAACACTTTCTGCAATACCAGGATGCTATACACTATATACTGTATATAACAAAATAGCACGCTATAGCACATGCTATTGTATTCTATAGCGCTTTATGATGGTTTTATTATACAAAGCGAGAATATCTATAACAATCCTTTTACAACAAAATTTTGTAATATTAAATTCTTTAATTAAATTCTGTAGGGACCTTGCTTAAGGCGGTGCCTGGGACAGAACTTCATGTTGCCCAAAATTTCTGATATTTCTATGATATTTCTAATAAGTTTGCCTTTAAGCCTGATTTAAAGCTCTGGTTTGAAAAAATCCAGAGGTAACTTAAAGGGAAAAGATGAAGAAGGTATCTATCAAGCGAGAAAGTAAAATCATAAATAAAGCCCACAGATACAAATATCATAATAAAACCAAATGCTAAAAATATAAAACAAATCCAGCCACCTCTCGAAAAAAGCCTTTTTATGTTTGCCAGGAAAAGAATAAGAAAAATTACCCAGATAGGCCCATAA
>JACIXO010000254.1 GCA_014360385.1 Actinomycetota bacterium
AATAAAAACGTTGTCCTCAATTATTGTTTTATGTTTCTTATAACCGTCATAATTTACAGTAACGGTAGAAGCTCCAACATTTACATTTGAACCTATTTCACTATCTCCTACATAACTTAGATGAGGAATTTTGCTTCTCTCACTTATCTTTGACTTCTTAATCTCACAAAAGGCACCTATCTTTACATTTTCACCGGTAATAGTTCCAGGCCTTATGTAGCTATATGGCCCGATTGTGTTATTCCTACCTATAATTGAATCCAGAATGACTGAAGAGTTTACTGTAGAACCTGACCCAATCACAGAACTGTCAATCTGGCAGAAGGGACCTATTACACAGTTTTTCTCTATAATTGAATTTCCTTTTATAAAGCAGAACGGTTCAATAATCACATCTTTCTCTATTTTGACTGAAGCCCCAATATAGCAGGACTGTGGATTTCTTATTGTCACACCCTCTCTCATAAGTTTTTCATTTATCCGGCTTTGTATTATTTTTTCTATTTCTGAAAGCTGAATTCTATCATTTATTCCTAGAACCTGCCAGCTCTCGGATGGGTCCAGCTTCATTGTCCCAACACGATGATTTGTTTCAACAAGCTTTCTTACAATATCTGTGAGATAATACTCTCTCTGCGAATTCTCGGGTTTAATCTTTATGATATTTTCAAACAAAATCTTTGTATTAAAGCAATATATTGAAGCATTTACTTCTGTTATTTCTTTTTCCTTTTCAGTTGCATCTACCTCTTCTACTATTTCCAGAATGTTTCCATCTCCATCTCTTATTATTCTTCCATAGCCTGTAGGGTCCTGAAGGATTGCGGTGGTTATAGTAGCTACATTTCCCTCCCTTGTATGTTCGTTCCAGAGTCTATTCAAAATATCCGAAGTCAAAAGAGGACTGTCACCATTGAGAACAATAACATTCTCATCAAGGAGGTTCTCATATTCTTTAACTGTCAAAACTGCATGTGCAGTCCCAAGTTGTTCTTCCTGCCTTACAACCTTAACATCTGGAAAATTATCTCTAACATAATTTTCAACAAGTTCAGCTTTGTATCCGACAACCACAAATATATTCCTATTTTCAGAATCAATTTCCATTACTGTCGAAAGAACGTGTGAGAGAATCGGCTGGTCACATATCTTATGAAGAACCTTAGGTATATCAGACTTCATCCTTTTGCCCTTACCGGCAGCAAGTATTACAACACTTAAGCCCTTCGAGTTTTTCATCCCCTTATCTCCTCAAAGTAATCGAAGTAAAGATCTGCCCTCTTTAAGAAGAAGGAATTAAAATATAAAAAGTCACAGTCAAATACTACAATCAAATTGATCAAATTGGCTCCTTGCAGAAAAAATACAACTTTTTAACTTAAGGCACAAAAATTTTAGCACAAAAATAGGGTTTTAGCTAAAAAATGAGCAATCAAACTCAACAAATTCCACTCATTCTCAATCTAGAAATTCTCCACCAGAAATTTCCTTTGAGACCACATTAAAATAAGGACCAAAATAAATCGTTGCATATATAAGGTTGTTACACTTTTTCCCAAGCACCTCTTTCCTCAAGAAATAAGTAGCTCCAGATGGCCCTTCCTGGTTTTCTTCGTAAATTCTTGAAATATCAGTGGATTTTCTCACTTTTACTTCAATCTCCTCACCACATCTTCCACATTTGACTTTGAGAGTTAAAAAATTAGAGCTACTATCTTGAGGGGGAGAAAAGAACTTTTTTAGGTTGTTGAAAAAGCCTGTCATTTTAATCTCCGGTCTTGTATATAGTTACAAATATTATCTTATATTATCTTATATAAATATTATAGTACAAAATAATTCACGGAAGCATTTCTTTTTTCCATGATAGAAAAAAGTTACTGGATCAGTCTTGGTGTTAATAAAACCGTTTGAAGGCGAAGCGAGCATGGTTCCTCTTAAGATAGGAGAGCGATGCCTTCAAATACCGAGCTAGCTTTGCCTCGCTGGGGCAAAGCTAGCGTGTTTTCGAAACACCAAGCCTGGTTCTTTTAAAACCCATCCTTGTCACTATCACGAATTTAGAAATGCTTCCTTTTTATAGATTCTTTTTGCGATTTAGCTCCCATTAGATTATAATTCTTTCAAGTGGCTTTCGCTAATATTTGTTTTAGCTATTTTTTAATAATTTTATTGTTAGAGCTAAACAAATTAACATACTAACTGAATAAAACATTCAAAGTAGAACACCTGTTTCGGCTGATTCATAGTATTATAATATTAATCTAAGTTATAATCTAAGTTAATTAGTGTTACTTAGGGAATTCATATAAATTCATATAAATTCATACAATAACTTGGAGAATGAGTAAAGATGGGAAATATCCTAAGCCTCAAGGAACGCTCCATAAAAAAGATTTTACTTCTAGCTTCAAGATTTGTTA
>JACIXO010000255.1:0-669 GCA_014360385.1 Actinomycetota bacterium
AACTCTTATCATAAAACCCTGCTAAAAGTTTCGTATCCAGCCTTTAATTTCCTTATCAGAAATCTTACTCCTGGATCTTATTCTAATCCTCTTTGCTAAATTCTTCGGAATCAGATAAAAAAGCTCGAAAAACACTCTTATTCTTACGGGTATATCAATCCTTTTAAGTCCCCTGCCCCTGAAGAAATTTCTAAATAAACTCACAACATAAATCAATACATTTAGAGCAGTCGACACAACAAATGAAAGAAAACATCTTACAACAAGGAGTGGCCAGCCACATTTGAAAATCATAAGCAATCTATTTCTTACCACATGATAGGTAAAAGTTGGCGACCATTCCTGCCCACTTCCGCAGTGGATGTGTCTTGCCACAGAATGAGGAGTAAAGAACATTTTCCAGCCTTTAAGTCTCGCCCTCCAGAAAAAGTCTATATCCTCATAATACGTAAAGAAACTTTCATCGAAACCGCCCACGTCTTCAAAACACCTTCTATCCACAAGAAAACTTGTGCCGCTAAGACCAAATACTTCCTCTACCCTTCCATACTGCCCTTCATCAAAACTAAGATAACCCCTCTCCATACTGTAAAATGACCTGTTTATCTTTACACCACAACTATTTATCACATCTTTTTTAATGCTAAAAAAATTCTTTGGGATAATGAC
>JACIXO010000255.1:679-2418 GCA_014360385.1 Actinomycetota bacterium
GTAGCAGGGTCTCTGGTAACCTCAAGTTCATGCACTATCTCTCCTCCTATAACAAGCTGAAGGTTGTTAGGTGAAAGATAAGAACACACATCAAACTGTAAAACCAGATCACTATCTTCATCCGGTATAGGAACAGCAAGTATAGCGTTGTCTTTTGTCCAGTAATAAGTAGAGCCTTCGCTGGAAAGCTCTGGAGGATAAAATCCATCGAGATACTTTACGCTTCTATTTAGAAATTCATAATTTATCGTCTCAATTGCTGGACCCCCAGAACCTCCTTTATAAGCTTCGCCTGTTACAAGCTCAAGCATCTGTGCTTCTCTGGAACTCATAACCCTAGTGTCAGAAATTCTTACACCAAGTCTTCTTGTACTTCTTCCTTCTTTAAGCTCCCTGGCAGTTACACTTACAGTGATAAACTGGACAGGCAAATAGCTGTAATAGAAGACAACTTTGGGTCCAACTGCTCCTATTGTAGAAGGGGAAGATTCTTTAAATATAGATACCAGCTCTTTTAACCAGCTTTCTTCTACAACACAATCATTATTTACAAAAGCTATATACTGACCTCTAGCTCTCCTGAAACCTTCATTATTTCCCCCGGCAAACCCAAGATTTTTCTTTAGCTCTACTACTTCAACCTGAGGAAACCTTTGCCTTACAAATTCAACAGAGCCATCCGTAGAGGCATTATCAACCATTATTATCTGGATTTCTTCTGAAGGGTAGTCAAGACTTAGTATTGAATTAAAAAGATTGGCCAAAAACTTTTTTCCATTAAAATTGACTGTGATAATTGATATTAGCGGATCACCATCCTCCGACAATTATCTATTTCACCTCACTTTAGCTAAAATTTAACTCACTTTAACTAAAATTAAGAAATTATAAATTATTTAAAAATTATAAATTGCTTAAAAATTATTAAGAATTCATCCTTTTCGTTATGAATTACCTTACTCCATTAAATCCCATTAAGCACTATTAAGTTCAATTAAGTACTACTAAATTCTATTAATAATTTACCTTTATTTCTCTCTCCCACTAAATTTTATCCAGTTATTTTCCTTGCAAGATAATACTTATTTGATACCGTAAGACCCATAAGTTGGTCAATATTCTCAAAATCCCTTACAAGAGCAAAAAGCCTTTGGTCCAGTTCAGAAGAAATTGCATCTCTCTCAGACCTGTGTAGTGTAGATTTTTCCAGCTTCTCAGATTTATAGGATCTCGAGATAATTTCCTCAAGAATTTCTCTTATTTTCCCAATATCATAACCCAGGTTCTTTATTTCCATCTGAAGATTCTTGAATATGCTAAAGTATATTAGAAGCAGTCTTTCTCTATTCTTACGGTTAAGTTCATTTATTTCCCTGTTTATTTGAAGATGAATGTTGTTACTTATGGCTTTTATAGATTCATTATAACTTCTTCTGAGATTTTCAAAGTACATACTTGTAAGAAGATACATGAACTTTCTTAGCTTTCCCACAACAGTTTTATCTTCAGAAAGTTCCTTCGATTTAAGGATATCAAATCTACTCAAAAGCTTAAGATCTTTAAATCCCTCACTGTCAAGCTTTATCTCAAATAGTTCAAAAAGTTCATTTTTACCGTAGACTTCTCCAAGTTTAATTTCCTCACTCCCGGAGGCAGGCTCTGGACTTTCAACTCTATCCCATATACCTTTATCCACTATTTCAAATCCAGCATTTTTAAAAATATATTCAATGGTAAAA
>JACIXO010000256.1 GCA_014360385.1 Actinomycetota bacterium
AAAAAAATATAAGCTAGCCCCCCTTTAAAAAAGGAAATTTACTTGATTATTAAAATGTCCTTTAAAGGTAGTCTTTGCTGTGGATTTGGAACACAGCTCTCATCTTTATCGTATTACCAGAATGGTAGTAAAATTGTAGTATACTAGTAGCCTTTTAGGTTATAATTTCATAAAGATATTAATAAAAGTATTTATGGAAAGGATAAAACACTATGGAAGTTAAAGTACAGCCACTCACAAGAGTAGCATTTAAACCTTTTGGTGAGATTATCGGGAAGCAGGATGATAAACCTCCAATATCTGAGGCTAATTTTGGTTACTGGCCAGGCATAAGTACCATTCAACTATCCAATAATGTGGCCCAACTATCGTTACTTGAAGTAGTAAGGCCAAGGCCCTTCATCTGTGAAAAGCTTGAATGCCATCTATATTGCAGTGAAGGTATTATACCACTTGAAGGCCAGTCAATTATTGTATTTGGCTTATCCAAAAATGGTGGAGGGAATAGTTCCCAGGTTGACCTAGAAACTATCAGTGCGTTTATTTTCGATGGAACCAGAGCTGTAAATATAAAAAAGGGAGTCTGGCACTGGCTGCCCTACCCACTGTCTGAAAAGGCATCGTTTGTTATAATTCTTGCAAGAGAAACTCATATAAATGACATGAAAGTAGTTGATCTGAAAAAGGAATATGGTTTGGAAATCAGGTTTTGTTTGTGATTTGATAGATATTTAGCATTATTTGAATTCTAACGTAATTTAAACTTTAATCATTTTGGGTGAGTTAGATGGCCAACAATAAGGCCAAGTGAATTCAGGAAAGTTTATTAGTCTAAAATATTTAGAAGTTGTTATACTAGTTTTTTTGTGCTAGATTGCTATTTTTATAATGAAAGAACACCTCAACTTACTGGATATTGATTTAGAAGTCACTCGGGATAAGATAAAGCAATTTATCAAGGGATATACTATTGGGCTTAATAGGAGCGGAGTGCTTTTAGGCTTAAGTGGTGGGGTTGACTCTTCTTTGGTACTAAAGTTATGTTGTGAAGCAGTGGGGAAGGACAGTACCATTGCAGTAATACTGCCTGAGAGAGATTCTGATTCTAAAAATATTAAAGATGCAGTTAGGTGGGCAAGGGAGCTAGGGGTAAAATATATCTACAAAAAATTAACACCAGCTCTCTGGCTTATAGGCATCTATAGACTATTTCCTCCTGCATTCCTGGTGCCTAAAATATTAATCAGTCGGTACATTGCCAGGGAAAAAGAAGCTATCTCTAAAAGGGTGGGGGAGGATATCTTTATATCGACGCTAAAAGGAACTACTGATAGCCAGTTAAACAAAGCATTTGCTTACTATAAAGTGAAACATAGATTAAGAGGCACTATACTTTTCTACTATGCTGATCTATATAACTATCTATGTGTTGGATGCCTCAACAAAAGTGAGTGGCTTACTGGCTTTTTTGTTAAATACGGGGACAGTGTCGCTGATATAATGCCTATTATATCTCTGTATAAAACACAGGTTGTAAAATTGGCTGAATATGTGGGACTTCCTGATTATATACTAATGAAAAAACCAAGTCCTGATCTAATCCCTGGAATATTTGACGAGGATGTTTTGGGAATGAGCTATCAGAAACTGGATTTAATTTTACATGGGATAGAGAGGAACTTATCTGTAGAAGAAATTTCTAAGATTACTAATGCTAGTGCCAAAGAGATAGATAGGATTAAAGAAATAGTTGAAAAATCAGAATATCAAAGAAGTAATTTTGCAATTTATTGAGCCAGCAGAAGATACTAAAGATAGTAAAGAATAAGAGGTCTATTGGGCTATATCATTGTAATACTATTAAAGATGGACTCCTGTTGTTGCTACTAGAACTAATAGAGAATTTGAAGTTTTTTAAGGAAAAATAACTATCTTTGCAAATACTGGAAAAGATTATATATCAGGAAGGCGGGCCAGACAATAGCTTTCAGAAATCCCAGCACACCTATCCAGAAAGATGGGGCATCTTTAATAAAGTATACTGCTGCACCCACAAATGCCATAAAGTAGGCACCACTAACAATTCCTGAACCCCCATATTTTCTTGGAATATCAGCCATTTTGTTTCCCTTTCACTCTTGTTATTTACTAAAAAATTAATATGTACTTGGTGTTTTATATTTTACTATAAATTTGATAAAAAATTATTAGAAAATCAAAATGCCGGTATTTATTTTTGTAACTCTTACGTACGTAAAATAAACTTGTTTCTTGTGTTCCTTTATGACTAAAACTGGAGTCCACGTTATACTGACTCGGAGTTAAAGTTTAAACTATGGAGGGGATTGTGGCAATTTTGGAATTAGGAAGGTATAATATTGGAATTTCTGTTTAAGAAATGTGATTTTCAAGTTGA
>JACIXO010000257.1 GCA_014360385.1 Actinomycetota bacterium
TTTTCATCTGGTTTAACTTTCTTAATTTTCTAGAAAGTTTGGTAGTAAATCGTTCATCAAGGTAGACTATCTCTATTCCAAGTTCCTCTGATAGTTCTGAAATCAGGACTTCTGCAGCAAAATCCAGAGCCTTCTTAGCCTGATTTCCCACCTCGCCCTTAAGAGTATATGGAACTCCAACTACAACCTTCTTAATGTTATACTCTTCTATTATTTTTCGAAGATTACTCTTTACCCCAGCATCATTTTTTATTATCCCCAGTGGTTTCGCCACAATTCCAAGTTTGTCAGATATTGCCAGCCCTATCCTCTTATCTCCAATGTCAATCGCCATGATTCTCATTTATCTTTAATTATCTCCATCACCCTTTCTTTTACAAACTTCATCGCAATTTCCAGATTTTGTGCATTGGAACCACCAGCTTGAGCATACTCAGGCTTTCCTCCGCCCCCACCGTTTAACTTGGCTCCTGCTTCTCTGGCAATTTTACCACAGTCGAGTCCTCTATTTACAAGATCAGAAGTTGCCTGTAACAATAAAATAGGTTTCCCATCTATTAGATTACCAAATACTATAAAGGTGTTATGATTACCAAGAATGTTCTTAATTTCATCTCCTATTACCCCCATATTTTTGGGATCAATGTCAAGTTTGTAATCCAGTTTTGAAAAATCAAACTCAATAACTCTTGGACCTTTGTCCTCACTAATATACTCAGCAGACTTAACTTTCTGCATTATCCTATCCCTGGCTACTCTTCGCCTTAAGAGGTCTAACTCTTCTTTAGCTTCTCTTAGTTCATCCCTCATCTCGGCTATTGATTCCAGGAGCCTGTCTTCTTCAGTTTCGAGTGTTCTGCTCAAATCTCTTAAAATTTTCTCTTTACCTGAAAGATACTCATAAGCATGTATTCCAGTTACAGCTTCTATTCTTCTTAAGTTTGCTCCGATACTTGATTCTGAAGTTATCTTAAATAGTCCTATTTCTCCTGTCCTTTTAACGTGAGTTCCCCCACAAAGCTCTCTACTATAGTTTCCTATTTCCACTACCCTTACAAACTTCCCATACTTCTCATCGAAAAGCGATATGGCTCCTATTTCATCTGCATATTCCTTTGTAGTTTCAAAACACCTTACGATATCGTTGCTCTGAATCTTCTCATTTATAATCCTCTCCAACATTGCAAGTTCCTCTGAAGAAGGAGGGCTGTAAATTGCATAATCAAACCTGAATCCCCTCTCACCTACAAAGGAGCCTGCCTGAGTAATTTCTTTCCCAAATATACTGCGTAGAGCCCAGTGAAGAAGGTGGGTCGAAGTATGGTTCTTACTGACACTGTTTCTGAAAGCAACATCAACTTTAGCTTCAACATCATCTCCAGTTTTGAGGTAACCTTCCTTGCACCTTCCATTATGAGTAATAAGCCCTTCTACCGGTATTTTACAATCTTCAACCCTGAAAATGCCTGTAGAGCTCTTTATAAACCCTCTATCGCCTATCTGTCCACCTTTCTCTCCGTAGAATGGTGTCAGATCTAATATTATCTCTGCCTCTTCACCAGCAGAAACTGTTTCTGTAACTTCCTTGCTATTGCCATTAGTTTTCCTTTTCAATATACCAACAATGTGAGATGAAGATTCGCATTTTTCATAGCCAACAAATTCAACTTCAGCCATTTTGCTTATTTTCTTATATAGTTCAATATTTGTGTCGAGCTTCTTATCAAACAAAGTCTTTTCGCGGGACTTATGAGAATGCTCTCTAAGAAATTTTTGAAAACCACTGATGTCCAAACTAAGGCCATTCTCTTTTAGAATCTCAGTCGTAAGTTCAACAGGAAACCCGAATGTATCGTATAATCTAAAGGCATCTTCTGGTGGGAGGTCTTTTTGCCCACTCGATTTCAATCTTGCAATGTTCTGGATTAGAACCCTGGTTCCTTCCTTAAGAGTTTTTGAAAATCTCATTTCTTCATCGTCAACCAGCCTGAGTGAGGTATTCTTCTTTTCTATAAGTTCAGGATACACACTGGAATATTTATCAATGACTATTTTCCCAATTTCGTTAAGAAACCTGCCCTTTATTCCTAAAAGCATGCCAAATCTTACTGCCCTTCTTATTATCCTTCTCAATATATAACCCCTTCCTTCGTTGGAAGGCAGTACCCCATCGCTAATCAAAAAATAAATAGCTCTCGAGTGGTCAGCTACTATCTTAATGCATCTAGTTATCTCAGGATCAAAGTCAGGATCACCTCTGGAAGTAAGTTTTTTTCCTGATATTTCTTCTATTTTTTGTACGATTTCTCTAAAAAGAGGGGTTTTAAACACTGAAGGAGTTTCCTCGAGAACTGCAGCAATTCTCTCAAGGCCCATTCCAGTGTCAATATTCTTTGCTGGGAGTTCACTGT
>JACIXO010000258.1 GCA_014360385.1 Actinomycetota bacterium
TGCCTCTGGGGTCTTATAAGGAGAAAATAAAAAGCTGCTACCAGAATAATAAGCCAAATCCAGGTTCCCCAGTTAGCCAGAGCACTGGTAGATGTGGTAGTTGTTGAAGCCGAAGATTCTGTACTTTGTGTAGTTTGTGTAGCTTGTGTTGTCTCTCCAGTTTGCTGAAGAGGAAGACAGCCTGTTAAGCTTATACCTATGCACAATAGTAAAACAACTGCCGCACTTAAAAAAAATATTCTTGATACTTTCATTAATTACTCCTTGTAGTTTTACGAAGTTTTCCAAAATCTCAAATATAACTATTATTTACAATTTTACAAAAAATGCAAACATATTCTCAATTTTTTCTAGCTCTTTACTTTTCACTCTTTTGCTTTTCTACTCGCCTTTCACTAACCTCTATTTAATGTTTCTTATTATCAGCATTGTTAGTGTAATTTCTTTTAAAGTTTCGCACAAACTCCTCATAACATCCTTTCATGACTGCATATCGTGCATTTTCTACCAGTTTATTTAAAAAGTAAAGATTATGGATTGTAAGAAGAATACTAGAAAGAATTTCTTTACTTTTGTATAAATGTTTTAAATAAGACCTTGAATAGTTTTTACAGGTATAACAATCACATTTTTCATCAAGAGGATTGTAATCATAAGTGTATATTGATTTTTTAATATTAATTTTACCGTATGTAGTAAATGCGCTTCCATTTCTCGAAATTCTTGTTGGCATTGCGCAGTCAAACATATCTATTCCATAACTTATAGCCTCAAGGACACCTAAGGGGTCTCCGAGGCCCATAAAATAGCTGGGTTTTTCCCTGTCCACATGGTTAAGTGTAAAATCAAGAATCTCCATAGTCAAAGCTCTTTCCTCTCCTACGCTTAAACCTCCAATGGCAATGCCATCGAAATCCATCTGTGAAATACTTTCAGCACAGTATTTTCTTATTTCTTTAATAAAACCACCTTGAACTATGCCAAAGATTTTAGAATCCCTGGTTAGAGATATGCTTTTTTTTGCCTCCAGAGAAAGTCTTGCCCACTTTAAGGTTCTTTGAGCAGCTGACAGGGTATACTGATAGTCCTTATTAAATGATATGCATTCATCAAGAACCATCATGATATCTGACCCAATTCTGCACTGCATTTCTATTACACTCGAAGGTGTAAAGAAATGGGAAGAACCATCAGTGATGGATTTAAACTCGACTCCTTCATCATAAACTCTTCTTATTTTACTCAGGCTGAATACCTGATATCCCCCACTGTCAGTTAATATGCTCTCCTTCCAGTTAATGAAACGATGAAGACCCCCTGCCTTTTCTATAACCTCTATTCCAGGTTGGAGATATAAATGATATAAATTTCCCAATATGATCTTAAACCCTAATTCATAAAGGTCCTCTACTTTTGCTGCCTTGACTGTTCCCTTGGTTCCCACAGGCATAAAAACAGGTGTGAGAATTATTGATCTGGAAGTAACAAGTCTTCCTACTCTGGCATTAGTTTTAAGGTCTTTCTTTAAAACCTTAAAGAACTTCATCTTTAAAATTGCTAAATTAACTATAATTAACCGCCCATTTAACCTATCCGATAGATTTACTAGTTACACTTCTGGCTTATTTTATAAGCATGCAATCACCAAAACTAAAGAATCTATATCCGAGCCTTTTTGCCTCCTCATAAGCATTTAAAATATTATCTCGTCCAGCAAAAGCACATACCATGACAAGAAGCGTAGAACGTGGTAAATGAAAATTGGTTATTAAGTTATCTACAACCTTGAAATTGTAACCAGGATATATGTAAAGGTCAGTAAATCCTCTGTCTTCCTTAAGCTTCCCATATCTAGTAGCAACCGATTCCAGAACCCTTGTGGTCGTAGTTCCAACAGCTACTATATTTCCACCTCTTCTTTTTGCTTCAATTATTTTATCGACCTCTTCCTTTGAAATTTCATAGTATTCCCTGTGCATTTTATGCTTTTCTATCTCATCTTCTTTAATAGGTTTAAATGTATCCAGTCCTATGTCAAGTCTCAGTCTTGCAAACTTTACCCCATTTCTCTGTAACTTTTCTATTAATTCTTTGGTAAAATGTAGCCCAGCCGTAGGAGCAGCAGAAGATCCCTTCATACTAGCGTAAACTGTCTGATACCTTGATTCATCAATATCCTGATTTTTGATATAGGGAGGAAGAGGTATCTTTCCAAATTTATCGTAGATAATACTAATTGGTGCGCTAAACTCAACTACAGCCTCTCCAGAGTCAAGCTTCGATTTGATAATAAAATAAGTGGTACCTTCACCCGTACTCCTACCAGTGTCACCAGTATCCACGAGAAAAACCTTTGTGCCTGTGTCTACCCTTTTAAATGGCTTAATCAAAGCC
>JACIXO010000259.1 GCA_014360385.1 Actinomycetota bacterium
ATCAAGAATCGGGGGCAGGATTTCTGTTTTGACTTTGCTTCTTTCAGGAGTAGCTCTAAGCGCACTTCTAACGGCGGTTAATTCCTTCATTCTGATATTCAGAACCCATGATATGGCCAAAGTGGTATTCTGGCTAATGGGAGGACTTACTTCAGCTTCCTGGCAACAGTTCGTTATCATTACACCTTTAATTTCAGTTCTTCTGATAATACTTGCTTTCTACATGAGAGAGTTAAATATAATATCCCTGGGGGATGAGAGGGCATCTCAGTTGGGAGTTAAGGTAGAGTATACAAGGGGGATTCTATTGGTTCTAGCTTCACTCGTTGCGGCAGCTGCGGTTTCTGTAAGCGGGATAATAGGATTTGTAGGCCTGGTTACTCCTCATATTATGAGGATTTTTGTAGGTCCGGATCATAAAATATTATATCCAACTTCAGCGGTAGCAGGGGGAATTGTTCTTCTTATGTCTGATACTATTGCCAGAACTGTCTTAACTCCAAGAGAGATACCTGTGGGAATAATAACTTCAATAATTGGAGTTCCATTTTTCTTATATCTTCTTGTAAAATCGAGAAAAGAAGTGTTTTAGAATAATGAAGGATGCTTTAATAGTTGAGAATCTGACTTTTTCTTACGATGGGTTGCGAGTTTTAAACGGAGTCTCTTTCAGTGTCGAAGATGGCAATTTCATTTCTGTACTGGGCCCGAATGGATCGGGAAAGAGCACCCTTATAAAGCTAATAAGCAAGGTTCTTAAAAGCTACAAGGGTAAAATAATAGTGAAGGGCAGAGATATAAAACATCTTAATGAAAAAGATGTAGCAAGGCTGGTTGCTGTTGTCCCTCAATATACCACTCCTGGATTTGATTTTTCTGTAGATGAATTTGTTATGATGGGTAGATACCCTTACTGGAAAAGGTTTGGCATACAGTCAAGAAAGGACTTGAAGATAGTAGAAGATGTAATGGAGAGAACCAGAATAACTTCCTTCTGCCATAGAAAGTTTAATGAACTCTCTGGAGGAGAAAAGCAAAGAGTTGTAATAGCCCAGGCTCTGGCACAGGATACTCCTGTCCTTCTTTTGGATGAACCTACAGCTCATCTTGATATTAATTTTCAAATAGAGCTTATGGACCTATTCTATAGACTTAATACTGTGGAAGGTAAGACAATTATAGGAGTATTTCATGATATAAACTTGGCTGTCCAGTACAGTAAAAAAATCCTTCTTCTGAGGGATGGAAAAGTTTTTGGTTTTGGTGATGCAAAAAGTGTCATAAATAGAGATAATATCAGGAAAGTATTTAATAGCGAAGTTTGTGTGGGGAAAAATCCTTTTACTGGCAATCTCTATGTGAGCCCTATTTTTACTACGAGCTTATATAATAATAGCAGGGACGAGGAGGGGAAATCTAAAAACAAACAGGGAAAAAAGTTAAAAATTCATGTAATTGGTGGTGGAGGAGCGGCCTCACCCATTTTGACTTTGCTTTACAGCAGTGGCTATGAGAAGCTCTCTTGTGGAGTGGTTAACATATTGGATAGCGATCTTGAGACTTCTAAGGTTCTTGGAATCCCTTATGTTAGTGAGGCTCCCTTTTCACCCATAAGCTTCAGCTCTCAGAACCAGAATCTGGAATTTATTAAGATCAGTGACATTGTAATTCTTCCTGATATTGAGTTTGGACATGGTAACTTTTCTAATCTTGTGGCTGTGAAAGAAGCTCTGGATCTCGGGAAGAAAGTTATTATCCTGGATGCAAGAAGTGTAGAAGAAAGGGACTATACACAGGGTAAGGCTGTGAAATTATATTCGAAAATAATAGAAAAAGGTGCGAGGGTGATAAGTTCAGTTAAAGAGCTTCTGGAAGCTTTGGAAGAATAGAGTTAAATAGAGTTAAATTAAGAGTAGGATAAATTGTTTAAATTGCTTAAGAAGTTTCAAAAGCTATGCCAGAAAATCTTAATCGGAACAAACAAAGCGAAGCTAATGTAGAAGTCAGTTCTAAAAGGGGTCTTGTGATAGTTTACACCGGGAGTGGTAAGGGAAAAACTACGGCTGCTCTGGGCCTTGCACTTCGAGCAGTCGGGCATGGTCATAAGGTCCTCATTCTACAATTCATAAAGGGAACCTGGAAGGTTGGAGAATTGGAAGCTATAAAGAAACTCAACCTTGTACCCTTTGTTGAAATAGAACAGCTTGGTCTTGGATTTATAGAGTTTAAAGATGGTAGACCGGTTGTTACTGAAGAGCAAAAAACAAATGCTTATTGTTCCTTTAAGTATGCTTGTGATAAGATAAAAAGTGGTTTGTACGATATTATTGTTCTAGATGAGATAAATAATCTTGTGGACTATGGGTTGTTAAATGTAGAAGATGTA
>JACIXO010000026.1 GCA_014360385.1 Actinomycetota bacterium
TTTCTCAGCAATTGTTAAAGTATTAACATCATTATTAACAATTACGCAAATCCCCAACCTTTTTTCCATAATTTCCCCTAGAGGCACGTCTTTCCATCCCAAAATTCCAGAATATTTACATAAACCAGACATTTTATCCACATGTCCTGGTACGCCTAAACCAATTCCTAAAATTTTCTCTCTTTCTAATCCAGATTCAGCTATAATTTTCTCATAGGATTCAATTAACTTCTCAATTAAAGATTCCATGCTAATATTGGAATCAAAATATAACTCCTTTTTATATAAAACATCTGCCCCCAGATTAGTTAGGGCAACAGTAATAAGATTTTTAGATAGCTTACCACCAACAACATAATAGCTATTATAATTTATCTTAAGTAATATAGGTTTTCTTCCCCCACTAGACTCTCCCTCTCCAACCTCACTTACAAGATTTGCTTCAATAAGATAATCTGTTATCTTGCAAACAGTGGCAAGACTTAAGTTGGCCTTTTGAGCAATAGTCGTTCTGGAGACTGGTCCATAATTTTTTATAAGATTCAATATATTACCAGTATTTATTTTTAAAATAAGCTCCTTATTTCCAGCAACAATCTTCATATCCTAAAAACCTCTTTTCGGCACTCCCTAGCTTGTGTTTTTTAATTAATTCTTGCCGAATAGTTCACAATTTTACAAACCCATTTATCTTTAAAGCACAAAATTTTTACGGGCCTGCCAATTCTATTTAATTATTCAACAGAAGCTAATTGATAACTAACTTACTTTACTAAATTAACTAAGTATATATTAAATGAACAAAAATAGAATGTCAATATTTAAACTAATATTTGTTATTTATCAGTGATACTGTCCCCTAATAAGTAGCTAGTGTCCAGAGATACTTTTAGCCAAAAGCCTAGCAGAGTTAAAAGTTAAAAGTTAAAAGCAACTTTTTCCCCTTAGCTTACAGAATTCGCTTTCAACCTCAACTTCAACAGTTATATGTTCTATCCCAAAAGGTGCAAATAGTTCTTTTACTTTCTTTTTAATTTCAACCACTTCATCAATTGTTGTACCATCCTCGACAACAATATGGGTAGACAACACATTGTTTAAACTGTCCATAGACCATACGTGGGTGTGATGGACACCTTTGACTTTGTCAAGACTGAGCAACTTATCATCTATCTCCTTGATACTTATTCCTTCAGGAACTGCCTGCAGGAATATCAAAAACACACTTCTAAGATTTTTAAACGCGTTATATAGAATGTAAGCGGTGATTAAAAGACACAAAATTGAATCAAGTATATAGAGCTCTTTAAAAATCAATATAATGCTCACCACCATTACAGAAAACCAGCCAAGAACATCTTCAAGGAGATGGAGACTTAAGACCTTCTCATTAAGAGATCTTCCCTTTCTCAAACGAAGAAAAGCAAAACCGTTTATTACAACACCTAAGATTGCAAAATATAACATTCCTGTTCCATACACCTGTCTGGGTGATATTATTCTAGGCACTACCTCAACCAAAATATATACAGAACCCCCAATTAATACAAAACTATTTATTAACGCAGAAAGTAAAGAATACCTTCTATACCCGTAAGAGTATTTTTCATCTTTGTCCCGCCTGGAGTACCGTTCCAGAATCCAGGAAAGCCCGAGTGAAATGCTGTCACCAAAATCATGAAGTGCATCAGAGAGGATAGCAAGGCTATTTGTTAAGATCCCGCCTGCTATCTCAATTATGGTAAAACTAAGATTTAGAAAAAAAGCGAATCTTATATTACCAATTGGAGTATGCTCATGAAGTACCTTATCGCAAGAGGTTCTATTTATTTTATTTCTTGCTGAGCCTATCAATCCTATCCTTCACTTTCCTAAGTTCTTCTTCTAAGAAATCTTTGTACTCATTTAACATCTCAAGTTCCTCTTCAACACTGTATGCTTCCCACCAACCATAAGGTGGAAACCCGAAATGAAATCCCATCCCCCATGGCCCATAAAACTTAAACCATCTACTCTTATGATGCATAATTTATCCCCCCTTTCCCTCACACAAAGTTTTTGTTTCATCCACTATCTTCATTGCACTATTATCACAAAGGTCACCAAAGGGTCCACATTATATAGGCCGGCCTACCACACTCTTGTCAAACCTACCACTACAATTCCAGGGTTTACATTATATTCACATACATTCACACATATTCAACATATTATATATTCAACATATAGCATATAGGCCAGCCACATAGGCCAGTAAACATACTAGCGAAACCAGGGCCCGCTATAAACATGGCTTTTCCTTACCAAGCTTCGCTATAAAGACTTGCTAGAAAGCTTATATAATAGTATAAATTAATTACAGCACAAGTAAACAAAAGGATGCCCCACAAACAAAAGATAAGATGCAAATATGACTAACATGACTGGCTCTGAAACAAAAAAAGATAAGCTAGCTATAACTATAGCAAGCCTATCCATATTTTTAATTGTGGCTGGCATAACAGGTATCTTTTTCTTCTACCCATACCTAACCAGAAATGAAGTCAAAAATTCGCTTCAATCAGGGCAAAACCTAATAACGGTAACTCTGGAAGGTATAAAAATGGATACCCAGACCAACATGCCTGTTATTCTTTTAAAAGAAAAGGAAGGCAATAGATATCTTCCTATATGGATAGGGGCTCCAGAAGCTATCGCCATCTCCCTTGAATTGTCAGGTACAAAGACACCGAGACCAATGACTCATGACCTTATCGTAAATATCTTCGAAACGCTGGGTATCACTGTAGATAGTGCTATTATAACTAGCGTTAAAGAAAACACCTTCTACGCCACACTAAAATTAAAAGACAAAAACGGCAATCTTATAGAAATAGATAGTAGACCATCCGATGCAGTAGCAATTGCAGTAAGGGTACACTGTCAAATACTTGTCTCTAAAGATGTACTTGAATCTAACGGCATAGAAGTCAAACCTGTGGAGAAAAAATTCAAGAGCTTGAATCTCTAGCTCTATGGATTATCCCAGAGTTATTCTTAAAAAAACTTTTTACTGCCAGGTCTGCATAAATAACAGCATCCAAGAACAAATGTGACACCCCAATATACATACATAACCAGGTCTCCAAATTTTGAATAAAAAGTCTTCCCAGGCATTAAAAAGATGCTTCCATATAACACTTCTTTACTTAATAACTGGGAACTGGCTATAACCTCACCTGCAGGAGAAATGATTCCTGAAATACCGGTATTAGCACACTGAACAACATAACACCCATTCTCAATAGCTCTAGTTCTTGCATTAATATTGAAACTGTACCATGGAGCTCGGGTATCAAAACAACTTGCCTGGTCGGAAATTATAATAATAACTTGGGCACCGTTTTTCCTAAAGTTTCTTGAAATCCTGGGAATAGTAGATTCAAAGCAAATGTTAATACCTATCTTTCCTTTCCCCGGAAAATAAAACGGAGTGTAATCATTTCCAGGAATTATATCTACCACAGTATAATCTATGAAACTCAAAATTTTCAAAACATTTGGGTAAGGGATGTACTGGGTGAAAGGAACAGGATGGATTTCATTATATTGCCCGATCAAATTCATATATGGGTCATAAAATAGGACCGAGTTATAAAACCTGCCACGCTCCTTTGTTTCATGTTCAGTTGCTTCATGCTCAGTCGGACCAACTTCTTCAGTTTCCTCAGACTCTCTGGCCTTTTTATAAAGATCCTTTTTGTAGCTCGAAGGGTCCTCAACCGGCACAACCTGACCTATAAGTAAATACAGACTTTCCTTTGACAGAGTTTCTTTTGCCCACTGTTTAAACTCTACATTTTCTTCTTCATCCACCCAGCCCCAGAGAATACTTTCAGGAAAAATCACAAGCTCCGTTCCATCCATAAAATATTTATCAGAGCTATAGGGTTCAGGTATAAGAACTCCGCTGCCGTGAATATATTTTTCCCCAAGAGGAATGTTCGGCTGGACTATACTTAACTTGATTTCTTTTAGATTTTTATTTTTAATTACCCTATGGAGATTACCGTTTAATACTGGTATCCCGGAGATAATGACAATCAAAATAACTACACCCACCACTGCTGGGTAGCGGAAAGGTAACAATATACTATTCCTAATAGGACGATAAACAGGATGATTAACAGTATGGTTATTACTGGTAGAATTATTATTGACAGAATTATTATTGACAGAACCATTAATCTCAGCAGTAGGTTGTTTATAGTCTCCGATAGATTTAACAAGTCCGACTATTGTTTCAAAAATAGCCATGTTAAAAAGAGCAACAAGTAGTGAGACACCCCATATCCCTGTCCACTTTGAAAGTTGCATAAGTGGAAGAAAGCTATACTGAGAATCTCCTAATAAACCAATAGGAAATGCAAGAGCTGTAAAGGATCTTCCAAATTCTACCAACACCCAAGCTCCGCTTACGATAAGTATCCTTAAATACGGAAAAGATACCTTAGATAATACAAAATGAGTAACCACCCCAAAAAACAAAAAGCCTACCGTAAGATATAGAGACAAAACTACCCATGGTCTTATAAATATTCTTGCAACCCAGTAGGTAATTCCCATAAAATAAGTCAGTCCACAAAGAAAAGTGTAAAGAAGAGACTGCCTCAATGTAGATTTATGTAGGGAAAAAAGTAATGGCAAGAGAGAAAACCAGGCCAAAAAGCCAAGGTCTACAAGGCAAAGAAATAGAAGAAGACTTGAAAGAAGCGAAAACGCTACCTTAAAAAGCATTGCTTTTGGGAACTCATTCATAGATTTGTTTTGTTTGTTTTAGGTGTATAATATTAAATGAATATAAGATCATAAAACTAACACAATCATAACTACTTCATTATCACAGAAACCAAAATAGACCCAAATAGTAAAATGAAATTGGGAAGGAGTAAAAAATGAACATTTTTAACAGGATCGTTATGGTCTTGCTTTTGATTTGTGTAGCTGTGTTCTCAATTGTCTCCATAGTTAATATTTTTGCTAATCTTTTTGAGTGGGCTGATGTTTTAGACAGAATCTTAAATCGGCTCGCTGGTGTAAATGCGGCCGTTGGAATTCTCATACTTCTCGGGATACTCCTCATCTCAATTGCTCTACTTTTTCTACAATTCTACAGAAAAAAGATCAAGATAGCTAGCATCCTAGAAGACCAGTCAGGAAGAGTCTCAATTACCTTAAAGACCATTTCCCAGGAGATAAAAGGGGCCCTTAAGGATGCAGAATACATAAGTGACTTAAAGGTAAAAGTAAACGCCAGACAGGATGGAATTATAATTGATATGTTCGCTAAGATAAATAAAGAAGCTAACATCCCTGAAAAGATGCAAGAGATAAGAACCCTTGCTCAGGACTTTGCCTCTAAGAAACTGGGCTTTAGAGTAATAAAAACTAATCTTACTGCAGTTGGTTTTACTCCTAAAAAAGAAAATATCACACAAAAAGTAGAGGAGATCAAAGAGGCACAAGAAGTATCGGAAGCACAAAAAGCACCAGATGCCCTGAAGAAAGCTGAAGAGTTAGAAAAGACTCCAGAAGAGAGACAATGAGAAACTAAAATACAAAAACCCCACTTCTAATCCACTCCTGGTAGAAACGGGAGGTGATCTAATCGATGCGTAAGCTACGTAAAAAAATACCTGTGTTGTTAATAGCTATATTGATAGCTACAGTCTTTACTCTAGGCTCTATTATATCAGGTATCTCTTTATCTGGATGTAAAGAAGCTAAAGAATTTAAAGGCACAGAGAAAGCTACTGAAGAGATAGTAGAAAAACATGAAGAAGGAAAGACAAAAGAAGGCACACTAAGTCAAACCTCACAAGTGAAGGAGAAAGAAGAAGAAGAAGAAGAAGAAGAAGAGAAGAAAACCCTTGTAGAGGAAAAACAGGCTTTAGAAACAAAAGAAACAGAAACAGTTGAAGGTACAAGAAAGAAAAAGCCTGTAGAGGGAGAATTAACCTTTAAAACCAAGGATGGAATTGAAATTAATGGAAATATTTTTGGCTCTGGAGATAAATGGGTAATACTATCCCATATGTATCCTACTGATCAGAAAAGCTGGTTTAACTTCGCAGAATATTTAGCTGAAAATGGATACATTGTCTTAACTTATGACTTCAGAGGTTACGGGAATTCGGGCGGAGAAAAAGAAATATCCAAAATTTATATGGATCTCGAAGCTGCTTTAAAATTCATTGGACAGTACAATATTGAAAAAGTATTTTTAGTCGGTGCAAGTATGGGTGGAACAGCAAGCATAATAGTAGCTTCAGAAGAAAAAATTGATGAAATTAAAATCGACGGAGTTATAACAATCTCAGCACCTACGGAATTTAAAGGGTTATCAGCTATAGATAAGATAGAAAAACTTACATGTCCTAAATTATTCATAGCAACTAAAGGTGATACTTTTGCAGCACAGAGTGCAAGCACATTTTTTGAAAAATCTAAAGAGCCTAAAGAAATACAAATACTTGATGGCAGTGCTCATGGTACTTACATATTTGAGAAAGAACCCCAGAACGCAGAGAAGCTCAAAGAGCTAATATTAAATTTCCTTAATGAACTTTCGCTTACAGATAGTTAAGTTGTTAAGTTATTTTTTTTATTTTTGTGGTATGCTTTTTTAACAAATTCTGTTATACCAATATGACCAATTTAAGTAGTTATTGATCGTACCTACTAGTAAGTATTAATTATATTTGTAATAAACCTTATTGTTAGATGAAATTAACCTTGGCTTTTAAATAAGTCTACCAAAAGAAGTTAATTACTTTAATAACGAGATAGATCAATTTCTGAAGGCAAAGTAATTATAAAAACTATTAAAAGTTCTATTAACTTCTCAATGTCTCGTAAGTCTGCACATTCCAGCGGTGTGTGGGTATATCTTGCAGGAAACCCTACCTCTATTGAAGGAATTCCCTTATTCTCAAGCTGTAAAAATGAAGCATCTGTTAAACCCCCATAAAAGACATTTAGCTGGATCGGGATGCCTGCTTTGGTGGCAGCATCGATCATTAGCTTTTTCAACTTTGGATTGGGTATAACTCCACCCAAAGTACCCCTTCCATGAAAACTGTAAGCATTAATCACTGGACCATAACCCACTTTTATGGCAGTTTTGCTGAGATCTGGGGTATCACATGCAACTGCCACATCTATAGCTACGGCAAGATCGGGATTTAACATACGTGCCACCGGTAGGACACCTCTCAAGTTATATTCTTCCTGCACACTGGCCACAAGAAAAACTTCTGGATTAAACCTTTCATTCAAAAGCTTTTCAACAAGCTGAAGAAGAACCAGGCATCCTCCTCTATTGTCAATAGCTGGTCCAAATACCAGGAGCTCATTTTGAAAAAAATCTCTTGCATAAACAACAGGACTTCCAACATTTACACCAAGTGAAAGAACTTTTTCATAACTAGAACATCCAATATCTATATATAATTCGTCAAAGGGTATAGGCTTGCCTCTCTCAGAAACAGGAACCAGGTGATGAGACTTACTTCCAATTACCCCGTTCACGGAATCTCCATCTTCTTTTATTACAAGTACCCTGCAACCAGGTAAAGTTGACTCGGAAACTCCACCTATTTTATCAAATCTTAAAAAACCATTTTTCTCAATTTTCCTGACAATCAAACCCACCTCATCCATATGGGCAAGTATCATAATCCTAGGTCTACTGCAGCTTCCTCCTAACCGTGCTACTACATTTCCTAACGAGTCTACCTGTGTTTCGATTCCATACAACCGTATTTTTTCACTCATATACCTGATCATACTATCCTCAAAGCCCGCAGGAGCAGGGTTATAAATTAGCTCTTTCAGTTGGTTGCTAATCTTATTCAAACTGCTCATGAACAAGTTCTCCTTCCCCATTTACTTATATGTTGCTTTTAGTCTATATACATTACATGTTCATATATTACACTATATACTATATTACATGGCTATCTTGAGACTTTAGACTTAACACTATCACGTGAAAGACATACAAGTTTATCAACTATCTCTAAGGTAGAAGTATATAGACTTTTATATAATTCAAAATACTTATCATAGAGTAAAGAATTCCTCTCAATCGGGCAAGTCTCGATTTGCCATTCTATCCAATCCAAAACATCAGTAAGTCGAGTATATCTGCCAATTCCTAATGCTGCAAGAAATGCATCTCCATAACACGCCCCAAGCCTCGTTTTAGGAACAATCTGCTTAATCCTAGCAACATCGCTTACAATTTGTAGCAAGACCCGGCTTTTTGCTCCCCCACCAATAGCTATAACCCTCTTTGGGGGCAAACCAGCTTTAGTAATGTTCTCAACGTTATCCCTTATCCCATAAGCTATCGCTTCTAATAATGCTCTAAATAAGTGGTCCTTCTTATGAAAAAGGCTAAGCCCGATTATCGCTCCTCTAGCATTGGGGTTATTTACTGGAGTTCTCTCACCACTAAAATATGGTAATGCTAGCAACCCTTCAGCCCCAGGATAAACTTTTTCAGCTAAATTATCCAACTCCTCATACGAACACTCTCTCAGCATTTCTTTGAACCATGTCATAACTGCACCACAGGTACTCATTCCAGCTGCCACAGCATACATGCCTGGCTGAAGGTAAACTGCAGGCCACACACTGGTAGATCTTACGAATCTATCAACTATCTCTATAAAAAATGCGCTGGTTCCATACATTATCATCAGGTCACCTTTTTCTGCCACTCCAGAACTAACAGCTTCAGCTGCTGCATCGGCTGTGCCTACAATTACACTTGTTCCTTCTTCCAACCCAGTTTCAATTGCCGCTCTTTTAGTCACACTGCCAGCAATACTGGTGGTCCATGCAAGCTCAGGTAAAAGGTCTATAGGTGCATCTTCCCAAAGCTCATTGCTCCACTGCATCTTTTTGTAATCAAACATTGGATTAAAGGCACTTGCCGTATAATAATCTACAAAAAACCGACCAGTTAATTTGTAGACCAGATAAGTAGTAGCAGTAACAATTCTTTTTGTTCTTGCAAATAGATACGGCTCGTTCTTAATAAACCATAAAATTTTTGGACCTACTGATTGAGATGAAAGAAGAGTACCCGTATGCTCCAGCAGCTTCTCCTCACCAATCTTCTCAGTTAACTCTACTATCTCCTTAGACGCACGGTTATCTATGCCATACAAGATAGCATTCCTGAGTGGTTCTCCTTCAGCATCCAATGGTAACATGGTGGGAGCAATGGCACTACAAGCAACTGAAACTATGTCTTTACCTGCAATACCTGATTTGCCAATAAGTTCCTTCACCAAATATATAAAGTCTTCCCACCACTGTGAGGGATCATGTTCTGCATACCCAGGTAAAGGAATAAGAAGCTCGTGCTCTCTAGAAGCTTCTGCTAAAATATTTCCATTTTTATCTACCAGTACACCCTTAGATCCATGGGTTCCGATATCTATACCCAGAAAATAGTGTCTACTCAAGGAAAACTCCCTTTTCTAATTATCACCGCTCTACATAATTGTTAAAGATTGAGATAATTTCAAGCTAATAAAGAAATAATTTATAGTCGTTGCATACACTTCATAATTCCTCTAAATTCAGACCACT
>JACIXO010000260.1 GCA_014360385.1 Actinomycetota bacterium
CCCTACCTCTCCCAATAACCTTCCCGTCAAGTATGGCTACAGAATAGAATAATTTATCATGATCAGGGCCCTCAGACTTTTCAATTCGGTACTCTACAAGTTTGGAATAATCTGCCTGAACCAATTCCTGAAGATATGTTTTATAGTCAAAAATCTCAGGTTCCCTAACTCTGTTTTCAATCCTGTCCTCATATCTTTTAAGAACCCAATCAGTGGTAAAATCTATACCTTTATCGATGTAAAGAGCTCCAATGAACGCCTCCAGACTGTCAGCAAGAATGGACTCTTTCTTGCGCCCTTCACTCATCTCTTCATTTTCGCTAAGAAGAATCTGCTGGTCAATTCCTATTTCCCTGGCTATCTCAACCAGGGTTTTCTGGTTAACCAATACAGATCTTATTTTCGCGAGCTTTCCTTCCGAGAAGTAGCCAAATTGCTTATACAAATAGGAAGTAATTATGAATGAAAGAACACAGTCCCCTAGAAATTCTAACTGTTCATTCCCCCTCGACTTTACATTTATCTCGCGGGCAAACGACCTATGAGTAAGACTCTGAATAAATATTTTTAAATCAGAAGGTACGATTCCAAGGTTTTCGAGCCACTGCTTAACCCTTTTTCTTAATATACCTTCCTCATCCATTTTTAAACACTATTTCTTAACTATTTCTTAGTATGAGCATCAATGTAATCAAGTGCATCCTTTACTGTGACAATTTTCTCGGCTTCTTCATCACTGATTTCAATGCCGAACTTATCCTCAAATGACATAACAAGCTCAACAAGATCAAGAGAATCAGCCCCCAGATCCTCAACAAATCTACTTTCAAGCTTTATATCCTCCTCTTTGACCCCTAAGACGTCAACCAGGATTTCCTTAACTTTTTCAAAGTTTTCCATCATCCCTCCTAACTGTAAGTTTACATTAATGCTCTTTTTATTTTTATTTGAACTATTTTATTTGAACTTATCTTACTTCTCCGAACCTCTATCGTTCTTATTTACAATTTTTACCTCATCCCTAATTTTCCCTACCAAATCCATGCTAACACCAGTAGCAGCAACTCTTATTGCGTTTGAAATAGCTTTTGCCCTGGAACTTCCATGTGATATTATTACTAACCCATCCACCCCAAGAAGATATGCACCACCATATTCTTCGTAATCAAACTTACGTTTCATCCTGGACAAGGGCTTTTTTAAACCCAGAGTCACTAGTTTTGTCATAAAATTGCTTAAGAAAACATTTTTTATTTCCGTGAAAAACAAATTTGCCATCCCTTCTATGGCTTTCAAAAGGATATTGCCGACAAAACCATCACACACCGCCACATCCACTTTGCCCTCAAATATATCTCTCCCCTCCACATTACCTTTGAAATTAAGATCCGAGTTCTTCAAAAGCTTGTACGCCTCTACAACAACTTCGCTTCCTTTCTTCTCTTCACTTCCGACATTAATAAGCCCAATAGCCGGGTTCTCAATGCTAAGCATAGTTTCAGCATAAGCTTTTCCCATAATTGCAAACTGCTTTAGATATACAGGCTTTACATCAACATTTGCTCCAGCATCAATCAAAACAACCCTCTTTTCAGCCAGGGGAAGAACTACTGCAATGGCTGGTCTTTGTATTCCTTCTATTCTCCTTGCATTATAGAGTGCACATGCCATAACAGCACCTGTGTTTCCAGCAGAAAGAAAGGCACCTGCTTTACCCTCACCCAAAATTTTAGTTCCTAAGTATATGGAAGAGTCCCTTTTGGTTCTCACCACCTCGGAAGGAGACTCGTCCATCTCTATCTCCTGACTCGCGTTTAATATTTCAAGGTTCGTTATATCTAAATTATCCTGGATTGCAAAACTTCTTATCTTTTTCTCGTCACCGATCAGTATTATTTTAATATCCAAAAGTCTGGAAGCCTGTATGCAGCCCCTAATAATTTCTCCAGGTGCATGATCACCGCCCATTGCATCTACAATTATAGAATTTTTTCCATAATTTTCAGCCACCATAGGCAAGTTTCTCCTTTTTTCTTACTTCTCCTGTCTCTTATTTTTACCTTGCCTTCTTCTTTCTTATTCTACTTCTATATTCTAATGCTATATTATTGCTATATTACTGCTATATTTATTGCCCTATTTCTTTCCAGCCATTTCTAGAAGTCCATTAACATCAACATATTCTCTAATAACTTCCACTATCTTGTCTATCTTTTTAACCTCATGAAATCTAACATGTCCTATGATTTCTCCCACTTTTTCTACTGCAGTAAGAGTATCGTAATTTACCAGTATCATCGGAACTCCTAGTTCCTCCGCTCTACCCAGAACTACACTGCTAGGCTGAAAGTTACCGGTTAAAATCAGACACTTTGTGG
>JACIXO010000261.1 GCA_014360385.1 Actinomycetota bacterium
TTTCAGATGTTATATGGGCAGAAATAATGGCTATAAATTTAATGTTCTTTTTAGGCACATATATTTACATTTCCAGAATTTATAAGAATGCATATATTTTGATGTTACTTAGTATTACGCCATGGTTGCAGTTCTATCATGCAACAATAATAGCCCAGTTTTTTGCTTTCTCTTTTCTCTTTTTTTGGCTTCTTTCCTTACTGGAAACAGAAAAAAGATATTTTCCATGGTACATCATCTTGCTTCTTGCATCTACTTTCTTAGTTTTTGCCCATCCATTTGTTATGGGCTATGCGATATTGATACTATTTCTATGGGTTTTAAGAAGAAAAATAAAACACATGATTCTACTCATTTTGATTGTAATGGCTGGGACATGGGTAATTCACAGCTACCTTCTTTTAAATTCGTTGTTAACTCTGCTCTCACACATTTATGGCATCTTTATACCGAAACAAATCATGTATGCTGTGGAAGTTGTTGACATGCCTCTATCTCAATTGCTGAAATTTGCTACAGTGAGATTTTTACCTTTTATAGCACTTTCACTAATATTAACGGTATTAATTTTAATAGTATATTATGAAAAACGTTCTGTTAGGTCTCTCCTAAAAGAGATTTCAGAAGTTTCAAGAGATTTAACATTCGGCGGAATTTGTTATTCATTCTTTTTGTTCTTCCTAAAACATGGATATGACAGAATTCTTGGACTAAACTTCGCTTTTTTTGGTATTGCATCTTTGTTGTCAGAATTCTGGAAGCTTGATCTCAGAAGAAAAGGATCTATCTTTGTCTTTAAAATCCTACAAGTAATGTCAATTTTAATTTTAGCTTTTAGTATATTTAGCGTCTTTTTATCGCCTATAAACGGTTTTCCTTTTAGTGGAATTACAGATGCTGAACTTTTGGGCAGTTCATTTGTCTTTTCAAAAATGACTAACGGAGATAAACTCATTGATCCGCTTGGCGAGAGCAAAAGACTAAGTATTTGGTACTATGGATATTCAGAAACATTTAAAGTAAATCGTGTTCTATATTTGTATAGACTCCCCGATCATTTTGGATATGATAAAATAAATAATTTTGCAGATAACAATTATATTTGGAGATTCGAACACAACATTTTTGGAGAATTCGAGAAACAAAAATATGATTATTCTAAACTGATTATTGGTATCCCAAAAGCTCAAATCGAATGGTATGAAAAGGTTCAAACATATAGTGTTGTGGGTAGATTTACTTATCACGATTTGATGAGATTAAGAGCAGACCCAACCGTAAATATTCTGTATTGCAATGGCGAATATTCTGTTTTCAAGGTTGCAGCTAGATAAATTATTTGTGGATCTTCAGAATAGTTCGCAATTTTTAAATTTCTGTTCTCTCTCAAAAGCCAGGTGGCGAAATTCGAGAACATACACTTTTTCTGAAAAGCTTAACCTGTATACTTGCTTTTTAGCGTCTTCGCTATATGCTTCTAACCTCAACGTTCAAATTTAAAGCCTGAATTCTTCCTTCTATCGCATCAAGAATCCTCTTTTCAGCCTCTGTTCCTGCATAGTCCTTCATTTTCTCAGGCTTTGGAGGAGCATGATCTTTGAACAGAAGGAACCAGATCTTGTATCTTCCGGGCTTGTCAATCGAGAAATTGTAAAGCATTTCCCACTGAGGTGTCCAGTTACCCTCGATACTCACTGGCGTGTGGTTCAGTGTGACGTTAAAGCTGTCAAGGAAGTACATGTTGTGTATCACTATTCCGTTCTCGTAACTCGCATTCACAAGCCAGATCTCCACGGTGTAGTTAACCGTCCTGTATTCGTGATTCACTATGCCTATAATAACGGTGGCGTTTTGTCCAGCCCACATCCTCGTTGGATAGTCAGAAGCTTTTCTACCCGGCCCGAGGATGTAGAATTCCGTAAACCTTTCCCCCTGTCTTGGAGTCACTATTACATAGATGAGCGTAACTATCGATGTCAAAATAGATGCTAGAAAGATCACGGTTAGGATTTTATCTGTTCTGCTTGTTTCTTTGAACTCATCAAATCCTTTGAGTAGAGATCTTATATCAAATCCAAATCTGTCTTCTTCAGGAATTGATAATCTTCGGAAATAGGCTGCAATTGAAAGAAGTGTCATAAGCGCTGTGGTTCTCATGGGAAAAGACTGCAGGGAAACTTTTAAATTTCTTTTCTAATAATCACTCCTAAAGCTCCGATAACCCCTAAATAAGCTCCAATCCAGCCCAAGCCTACTCCCATAATTCCCATCTTCGGCACCAGTAAATAACTCAGCCCCAAGAATAACACGGCTTTTAGCGTATTTATTGCCACTATATCCTTCACCTTCTTTTGGATGTTCAGCACCGTTAGGG
>JACIXO010000262.1 GCA_014360385.1 Actinomycetota bacterium
GATAGAATAATTCATACAATCTATTCTGGGATATCAGATTTATATTACCAGATTGGAATTATATCTGTAAGTGGCCACACTTATAAATGGTTTATTGAAAATTTTGATCATAAGAAAATAATAAATATAGAACATAATTTTGTGAATGATGAGTTTAAAAATAAAATTATTGAAGACGAAATAAAGCATAATGATTTAAAAGTAGATATTTTGGAAAATAAACAACACTCCAATATAATTGCATCAACAAAATTTACATCAACAAAAGATTTATTTTTTATCCCACATATTGGCGGAAGGCTAAGTCCTTCACAGCCATATTTTAAAGGCGCCTTTATTGGTATTGATTGGGATCATAATTTAGGTAGTTTTTATTTATCTATTCTTGAAGCTAATGGTTACGAACTCTACTATATTTTAGGACACATAAAAAAGCTAAATAGTTTAAGCTCTGACTATTTTAGTGAAATAAAGGTTATAGGAGGAGGCTCACAAAATAATATTGAAAATAAAATTAAAGCAAATATTTTGAATCTAAAATATATTGTGCCCAAAAAAATACCTTTTGAAATAGTTGGTGATTTTCTTATAGCAAAGTATAAGGATAGGGTAAGGGAGGGGTATAAAGAGCTTGAAGATTCTGGAGTTTTTTGTGTAGAATCTATAATTAAACCTGATTATAATAGAGTAAAATATTATAGTGAAAAAAAAGAGAAATATAAAAAAATTATTGAGAAGTTAGATAGGTTGTTTTTTGAAATAAGTAATCCGAGAAATTAATCTAAATTATAAAAAATAAAAAACTAAAACAGTTATTTTACAAAATTTTTAACTTTTTTAATCATATAAGCAATTTTTAATACTGACTTAGTCCCACAGTATGTTAGCATTTAAATTAACTTTTTAATTAACAAGAAAATTAATATGAATACAACAAAGAGAACACATGTGATTGTGCCATCTAGAATAAAGTATCTTAACGCTGTAAAGGAAACAGCTGCAGTCTGGGACGAAAAAGATCATCTTGAATTTAAAGATGGTTTAGATAAGTGGGTAGAAAAAATGCGCCATGAAAGTGAAGGTAGATTGAAAGAATAATTAAATGGCAGGGTATTTATTAGATACCACTACAATAATCAAACATTTACGAGGCGATGAAAAAGTTACCTCATATCTGTATAAAATTGGAATTAGAGGAGATATTGTTGGATTTTGTTGTATTAATATTGCAGAAAACGTAAAACACTATCCACTACCAGAACTGGAAATAAAAGAAATATAAATTAATTTATATCTCCTATTTTTCTTGATACCTGTATAAATTTTATCCTCCACCCAATGCTTATAAATACAAGTCTTAGAAATTTAAGGGTATCTATTAATGGGTGGAAATAACTTGTGAAATCTTTATAATATATGCTTTTTATTGGTATATTTATTATGTTATATCCTTGCCAGCTTGCTTTTAGAAGAATTTCAGATTCTAAATCGAACTTCTGGGTCTCAAGTTTTATATCCTTTAAGACTCTTGAACTTATATACCTAAATCCTGATTGGACATCCCTTATTTTTTTACCTGCAATAGTTGAGATTATACCTGTAGAGATTGTATTCGCAAGAATTCTATCAAAAGGCATCCCCTTTAGGCTATGAAACCTGCTTCCTACTATTATATCAGGGTCTTCTTTCTCTACTGTCTCTATGAATTTAGGAATTTCATCAGGATCGTGCTGTATATCAGCATCCATAGTTATAACACCGTAGTAATCGTGTTCTATAACATATTTGAATCCTGTTTTTAGAGCAGCGCCCTTGCCCTGATTTTTGCTATGTTCTAAAAGGATTATCCTGAAACCTTCTTGCTCAGGAAATGATCTCACTATCTCTGAAGTATTATCAGTAGAACCATCATTAACTACTATGATGTCCATTCTGTGTTTAAGACAGCCTTCTATAACTTTTCCAATATATTTTCCCTCATTATATGCTGGGATTAAAATTGCAATTTTTTTATTTCCATTTTCCATTTGTGAGTTTTAAATTTAAATTGTAACTTGTGCAGCTATTATTTTTTCTTACAAATTGTACAATCGTATCCTATCATTACAAAAAGCTTATAAAATAAGTTAAAACAAGTCCAGGAATAAAGAAAGAAAAATTGTGATTATCTTCTAATCCTTCTAATCCTTCTAATCTATTTATCCTTTTAGCTTATAAATATTTTTTTCTGTTATTATCATGTCTATTTTTTTGTCCTTTTTTGTTACCGGGATTTCCAATACTACCTGGATTTCGAATGCAAGAGCTATTTTTTTTATCTCCGAAGGCAAATTCTCCAGAAGTCTATCGTAAAACCCTCCTCCATAACC
>JACIXO010000263.1 GCA_014360385.1 Actinomycetota bacterium
GCTAATGCCGCATTTTGTATAGTGAGAGAATTTGATGCCCCATGTGTAGTAATAGTAAAACATAACAATCCCTGTGGCGCTTCAGTGTCCAGTTCAGTTCGTTCTGCTTATGAGAATGCTTATCAGTGTGACCCTGTGTCTGCATTTGGAGGGATAGTTGCTTGCAATGTCAAGTGGACTAAAGAGGCAACTTTGTTCATGATGGACAAGTATGTTGAGGTACTGGTGGCTCCTGACTTTGAAGAAGATGCACTTGAGCTTTTGGCACAGAAACAAAACTTAAGGGTATTAAAAGTAAACTTTAATCTAGAAAGTTTCCTTGAGAGGATAAGATGTGGTGTCCATGAAAGCAGTGGTATTGATTTTAATATTGATTTAAAAAGTGTGGATGGAGGGATCCTTGTTCAGGATCTGGATATCGGGATAGATGGTAGAGAGGAGATGAAAGTTGTAACCAATACCGAGCCTAGTTGTGAGCAGTGGGAAGATTTACTTTTTGGCTGGCAGATTGTAAAAGGTGTAAAATCTAATGCTATTGTTCTGGTAAGTGGCAGAAAAACTGTAGGGATAGGCGCAGGTCAGATGAGTAGGGTTGATGCTGTAAGGATTGCGATTGAGAAGGCTGGTGACAGGTGCTTGGGTTCAGTTCTAGCTTCGGATGCATTTTTTCCTTTTGAGGATGCGGTTAAGCTTGCTTATGAGAGTGGAGTAAAAGCTATAATCCAGCCCGGGGGTTCGGTCAGGGATGCCCATGTGATAGATTTTTGTAACGAGAAAAAAATTCCAATGGTTTTCACAGGGAAAAGGCATTTCAGACACTAGTGGTTTTCTTAATGAGTTTATCAAGTGTTACGGGAATTATTCTTGCAGGAGGAAAGAGCAAAAGGTTTAGTTCGAGCAAGCTGGAATTAAAGATTGGAAAGGTTACACTCCTCTTTAGCCAGCTTATTAAGCTTTGTCATTTTTGTGATGAGATTTTAGTCTCCACTAACAGGGAAAACTACAAAGCTGTTAGAAAGGAAGTAGACAGGTTATTGCCGTCAGGTTTCTTAATGGATTCGGAAGCAGATTTAATTAAACATTTACCAGAAAAAGGAGTACCAGAAATAAAGGTAATTCTGGATGAGGAATGGCTTGGGGAGTTTGAAAATCTAAGTCTTTACTCTAGAGCCTGTAGCCCTGGGCCAATTGGGGGTATTTATTCAGGATTGAAAAACGCAAAAAACTTTTACAGCATAGTGGTAGCGTTAGATATGCCCTTTATTTCTTATGCATTTTTAGGATTTCTTCTTGAGAGCATCATTAGTAAACCCAATGTGAGTGAGAGTAGCGTAGGTAAAGATGAGAGGGAGAGTAATAAGGAGAAGGTCTTGATGAATAGAACACCAGATGTCGTTGTGGTTAGAACAGAAAAAGGTTTTGAGACATTGTGTGCTATTTATTCAAAAAATTGTCTGGAAGTGATTGAAGAAAATATTAAAAGAAAGATGTATAAGATTTCTGATGTGTTCACCGGTGTTTTTACAAGAGTAATCAGTGAAGACAGTTTGAAAAAAGCTGGTATAGGTAGCCTTAATTTTTTTAACATTAATACCTCCAGAGATTACAAATATTTTATGGAGGTATGGGAAAGGGGAGTGTTTGGAAATGATTCCTGTAATATCAGTAGTAGGTTTTGTGAGAAGTGGAAAAACTTCTTTTATAGAGAAAATGGTAGTCGAACTTAAAAGGCGAAATTATAAAGTGGGTGCACTAAAACATTCAACTCACTCCTTTGAAATCGATAGCCCTGGCAAGGACTCTTATAGACTTAAAGAATGCGGGAGCGATGTTGGTGGAATTTTTTCAAGCACCAGGATGGCACTTGTAAAGGACCTTGCCACAGAGATAAATTTCGAGAAGTTGGCGTTTGAATATCTTTATGATTTAGACATTGTTTTTATTGAAGGATACAAAAAGGGAAGATTTCCAAAAATCTTGCTTTTAACCTCTAATGATGTCGAGAAAGAGGTTGCAGAGTATCCAAGAGAGGATATAGTGGCTGTAGTGGGTGATCGGAAGATTGAAAAGGTTGATCCATCTCTTAAGTATTTTGGGAAGTATGAGATTAAAAAGGTAGTAGATTTTATTGAGGAAAAATATCTTAAGAAGGATTCTTATGAAGCAGTAGACCTTTTTGTAAATGATAAGGGTATTGAGCTTAATGCCTACTTGAAAAAGCTAATAGGAAATGTAATTACAGGAATTATAAAAAGCCTTAAGGGTGTAGAAGGAGATATAAAAGCAGTCGAGATTAAGTATAGAAAATAAAAGATTTGCCATCAAAATATAATGATGGCAAATCTGTTATAATTACAAGTGTTTA
>JACIXO010000264.1 GCA_014360385.1 Actinomycetota bacterium
CGAAAAGAAATCTAAAAGTTCTAAATATAGTCCCCACTCCTTTTTTTGCTGACAGAGGATGCCACATGAGGATTTTGGGAGAAATGAGGGCACTTTCGAAATATGGCTACAAAAACATAATATGCACTTACCATATAGGAAGAGATATAGAAGGCCTCGACATACGAAGAATCATAAATATCCCCTGGTATAAAAAGCTTGAAGCAGGACCCTCCTGGCACAAGTTCTACATAGATTTTCTTCTGTTCCTTAAGGCTTTGGCGGTGTACTTTAAAGAAAGACCAGGTATTATCTATGGACATCTCCATGAAGGGGCTTTTATTGGGGGACTTATAAAATATATCTTTACATTCGGTAAAATTCCTTTAGTTTTTGATGTGCAGGGAAGTTTAACTTCTGAGCTGGACACTTATGATTGGTTTAGGGGGAAAAGGTTCTTGAGGTGGATATTCTATATGGCTGAGAAACTTATATGCAAAATGCCTGACTTTTTTATATGTAGTTCAGTTTCTAATGGAGATATCAT
This sequence comes from Actinomycetota bacterium, assembly GCA_014360385.1. Classification (GTDB taxonomy): domain Bacteria; phylum Actinomycetota; class Humimicrobiia; order Humimicrobiales; family Humimicrobiaceae; genus JACIXO01. The sequence continues at coordinate 527 of JACIXO010000264.1, forward strand.
AATGAATAGATTTAAAATCAACCCTGACAAAGTAAGAGTTGTAATTGATGGTGTCCACACGGATTATTTTAATGTTAGTCCTGGGAAAGAAATGAGGGAAGAACTTGGAATTCCCGAAAGCGCACCTGTTGTAATATTCACCGGTGCATTACTTGCAGCTAAAGGAATTTGGAATTTAATAAATTCTATTCCTCTGGTTTTAGAGAAGGTTAGGAATGCCCACTTTCTGATAGTTGGTTATCCTGTGGAGGAAGCCAAAAAGAGAGTTGAAGAGATGGGAATAGAAAAAAATGTCCACTTTACCGGGCAGGTGGATTATTTTGATTTGCCAAACTATCTACTGATAAGTGATGTTGCAGTAGAGCCTAAAATTGATAAAGCGGGGGAAGCAAGCGGAAAAGTTATAAACTATATGGGTGCAGGGCTTCCAGTAGTTTGTTTTGATTCAAAGAATAACCGAAAGTTTCTGGGAGAGGGAGGAATTTATGCTAAAGATGACTCTATAGAAGATTTTGCTAGCAAAATTGTATGGGCTATAAATAACCCTGAAGAAGCGAAAAGACTCGGGGAACTTAACAGGAAAAGAGTAGATGAAGTATTTTCCTGGGATAGCAGTATAAAGAAAACTGTGGAAGCCTTTAAAAAGCTAACCTCAAAATACTAGCCTAAACTAACTTGAATAACTAAACTAACAAGGAGTAAGAAACCTTATGAAAGTTTGCGTAATAGGAACAGGGTATGTAGGACTTGTAACAGGAGTTTGTCTGGCTGAAATCGGACACTTGGTCATTTGTGTAGACAAAGACGAATCCAAAATTTCCCTCCTCAACAGTGGAAAAGTTCCTATCTATGAGCCGGGTCTTGAAGAACTTATAAAGAGAAATAAAGAAAAGGGTACAATCTTTTTTTCTTCAGATACAGCTTTAGGGATAAAACAAAGCGAGATCATCTTTATATGTGTAGGAACTCCTCCAAATCCTTCAGGGAAACCTGATTTATCAGCCATAGACGAAGTTGCAAGAACTATTGGAAGTGTAATAAATGGTTATAAAATAATTGTAAACAAAAGTACTGTCCCTATAGGCACAGCTAGGAGAATAAGCAAGATAATAAAAGATAATATGAGAGATGGCATGGAAAATGATAGTAATAATAGTGTAGACTTTAGGTTTGATATAGTATCAAACCCAGAATTTTTAAAGGAGGGAGAAGCAGTAAATGATGCTTTCTTTCCGGAGAGACTTGTGATTGGTGCTGAAAGTAAAAAAGCTATTGACATCATGTTAGAGCTTTATGAGCCTATTATAAACCAGAATTTTGAATATGCACTAAATAATAGTCACAGAAAGAAAAAGATTCCGGTTGTTGTTACTAACACTACTAGTTCAGAGCTTATTAAATATGCTTCTAATGCTTTTTTGGCTACCAAGATTTCCTTTATTAATGAAATTGCCAATCTTTGTGAAAGAGTTGGAGCAAATATACTGGATGTGAGTTATGGAATGGGGCTTGATTGCAGGATAGGTTCAAGGTTTTTGAGGGCAGGGATTGGTTGGGGAGGTTCGTGTTTCCCGAAAGATATAAGAGCTCTGTGTTATACTGCTGAAGAATATGGAGCACCAGCAAGCATACTAAATGCGGTGATCCAGGTAAATAATCAGCAGCGATTCAGGGTTATTCAGAAAGCAGTAGATCTGCTTGGTGTAATAGATGATAAAGTAATTGGAGTTCTTGGACTTTCTTTTAAGCCTGATACTGATGATACAAGAGAGGCTCCTTCCATTACCATAGTAAATAAGTTTCTGGAGCTAGGAGCTGAGG
>JACIXO010000265.1 GCA_014360385.1 Actinomycetota bacterium
GATATGTAGCAGTCTGGTAAAATCAGGAGCTGAAGTCTATGTAGTTATGAGCCCTAATGCCACTAATTTTGTAAGTCCCATTACATTTACCTCTATTTGTGGGAAAAAGACAGCTGTTGATTTGTTTGAGGAAAAAGAAAAGATTTATCATGTAGAACTCGGTCATGCCATAGATGTAGCATTAATTGCTCCTGCTACTGCCAATACTATTTCCAAAGTGGCTTGTGGTATCTGTGATAATCTACTAACTACTATCATTCTCTCCACAATCTCTCCTGTTCTGTTTGCACCTGCTATGAATGAAAGCATGTACCTTGACTTTGTGGTCCAGGAGAATATACAGAGGTTGATTGCAAGTGGGAAATATTTTTTTGTTGGACCACGGAAAGGGAGGCTCGCCTGCGGTGAGGAAGGAATGGGAAGGATGGAGGAACCTGAGGTTATACTGGAAAGCCTGGCAGCTCTTCTTAAGTATAGAAATGACCTTGAGGGTGTTAAGGTTCTGGTAACTGCTGGAGGGACAAGGGAGTATATTGATTCTGTAAGATATATTTCAAACTATTCGAGTGGTAAGATGGGATATGCTATGGCGGAGGAAGCATATCTTAGGGGGGCCAAAAGGGTAGTTTTGATCAGCACAAATCCAATTCTCCCTGTTCCTTATGGAGTGGAAGTTTATTATGTAGAAAGCTCTGCTCAAATGAAGGAGAAAATTCTGGAATGTTTTGGAGATTTTGATATTACTGTTATGGCGGCAGCTGTAAGTGACATTGTGCCTGCTCAAAAATATGAGTATAAATTGAAGAAAAAAGATGATATATTATCGAGAATAAGATTCAAAGTAAACGAGAGCATCCTGGATTTTTTGGTTAAGAATAAGAAAGAAAGCCAGTTTATAGTAGGTTTTTCCGCTGAGAGTGGTGAAGATATCAATAGTGTTAAAGAGAAGTTTGAGAGTATGGGTGTAGATATGCTGGTTGCAAATGATATATCTAGAAAAGATATAGGTATGGGAAGTGAGTTTAATGAAGTTTTATTGATGGGCCCTGGGGGTTTCATAAAGAAGATTGAGAAAGATAAAAAGAGAATTATTGCACGCAAAATATGGGATGAGATATCCAGAGTGTTAAAAGAAAGGTAGGAGGGTTAATGCCAAGAAGAGAAACTTATCTTTTCACGTCTGAATCAGTTACAGAAGGTCATCCTGACAAGATGGCTGACCAGATTTCAGATGCTATTCTCGATGCAATTATTGCTGACGACCCACGCTGCAGGGTAGCCATTGAGACATTGGTAAAGACAGGTCTTGTTGTAGTTGCTGGTGAAGTTACAACGTCAACATATGTAGAAATACCTGATATAGTAAGAGAAACCATAAGAAATATAGGCTATACGAGGGCCAAGTATGGTTTTGATTATGAAACATGTGGAGTTATAGTTTCCATTGGCAAGCAATCTCCCAATATAGCTCAGGGTGTGGAAAAATCTTTTGAAGCCAGGATGGGGAACCATTATGAAGATGAGATTGATAATATTGGTGCAGGTGACCAGGGAATGATGTTTGGTTACGCATGTACCGAAACCCCGGAGTTTATGCCAATGCCCATCCAGCTAGCTCATAAATTAGCTCATAGGTTGTCAGAAGTCAGGAAGGCAGGCATTCTTCCTTACCTTCGCCCTGATGGAAAAACTCAGGTGACTGTTAGATACGAAAGCGGCAGGCCAGTAGAAGTTGATACAATTGTTGTTTCTGCACAGCATGCTCCTATGATTGATATTGAAACCCAGATAAAACCAGATATAAGGGAATATGTAATAAAGCCAATTATCCCTGAAGAATTGTTAGGTAAGGATTACAAGTTGTATGTAAATCCTACCGGGGAATTTACCATTGGTGGCCCTATGGGTGACACAGGGGTTACAGGCAGAAAAATTATAGTAGATACTTATGGAGGGATGGCACGACATGGAGGTGGTTGTTTTTCCGGAAAGGATCCCACCAAAGTAGATAGATCTGCCTCATATGCTGCACGCTATGTAGCCAAAAATATTGTAGCGAGCGGTGCTGCAGATAGGCTTGAGATACAAATTGCTTATGCGATTGGTGTTGCACATCCTATTTCTATTACAATTGAGACTTTTAACACTGAGAAAGTTGATATCAAAAAAATTGAAAAAGTGGTAAAAGAAATATTTGATTTAAGACCAGGTGCAATTATAAGAGATCTGGATTTGGTAAGGCCAATATATAAAAAGACTGCTGCTTATGGACATTTCGGTTGAACCGATAGGGATTTCACATGGGAAAGGTTAGACAGGGTCGATG
>JACIXO010000266.1 GCA_014360385.1 Actinomycetota bacterium
GTGTTATGAGAAAAACATATAGCCTCTGAGCATACTTGCTCCTGAAGGAAAAATATTTTGCCAGGAATCTTTTAGCTCTTTTGTCTTCTCCATCTTCCTCTGGTTTTATAATCTTTTTTGCTTTGCTTCTTATATCTTTGTTCATCTTTAACTCATCTATTTATATTTTTCTGGCCTATTCGAGCTTGCCCGGAGACCTGTCTGAAACTTCATTCAGGTTTTACTGATTCTACTTTAGCCTCCTTCAAATCCATTCTGGCCTCTTTTAGTTCCTCCTTTAACCTTCTATTATTCTCAAGTTCTTCTTCATAAGCCTTGTATGCATTTACTATCTTCTGAACAAGTGAGTGCCTTACCACATCCTTGGAAGTCAGATAAACAAAGTCTATTCCATCTATGTTGGTCAATATTTTTCTTACTAGAACAAGACCTGACTTTTTCCCTTCGGGTAAATCTATCTGAGTAATATCTCCAGTTATTACTACCTTGGAACCAAACCCGAGCCTTGTAAGGAACATCTTCATCTGTTCAGGAGAGGTATTCTGAGCTTCATCCAATATAATAAATGAATCATTCAGGGTTCGGCCTCTCATGTAAGCAAGAGGAACCACTTCAATTATTCCAGTTTCCATATACTGGTGAAAAACTTCAACATCAAGCATCTCGTACAGAGCATCATATAAAGGTCTTAGATAGGGATTTACCTTATCATACAAGTCTCCTGGTAAAAAACCTAGTTTTTCACCGGCTTCTACAACAGGCTTTACAAGAATTATTCTTCCAACTTCATTTTGTTTAAGTGCATTTACCGCCATAGCAAGAGCAAGATACGTCTTTCCTGTTCCTGCAGGACCAATGGCAAAAACAATAGTATTTCTTCTTATAGACTCAATATACTTCTGCTGGCCTTCGGTTCGAGGTTTAATTTTCTTGCCGCTATTTACAAGTATGTAATCTTTAAATATTTCATGAGGTCTAAGCACTGATTTACTTTCCATGATTCTGATTGAATCAGCAACTTTCTCAGTATTCAACTTTTGACCGAGGTTAATCTGTAAAGTAAGCTCATTCAACAATTCTATTACTTTCTGAACATTCTTACTCTTACCCGAGATCTCAACATCATTGCCAAGGACAAAAATTTCTACATTGTACTCCCTTTCCATCAATTTGATAAGCTTGTCTCTGTCTCCTAATAACTCAGCTATGGAATGGTTATCAGCAAAATCAAGAGTTATTTTTTGTTTTGTCAGAGCCAATTGTTATTTCCCCTCCTCGTTCTCAAAATTTTATATATTTTACACCTCTTTCTTCTATCCATCACTTAATGCATATTCTTTCTTTTTACCCTTGCCCTTTTTGACTTCTTTTGCATACACCCAGTCTTGTTGTTGCTTTAAAAAAATTGCTCATACTTACCCTTTTGTATACTTCTTTTGTACACTTATATTGGTATGTCTTCACTATTTATACACCTTTGTTATATTGGTTTGTCTTCACTATTTATATAAATTATTTATATAAATTTACATGAAGCACAAAATGCCAGAGCAGTTACCATAGATTTTAGTTTGTCTTCACTATTTACATGAATCTACATACATATCCTACTATTTATATCACATTCTTTACTCAAAAAGAATTCTTATTAAAAACTACCTTATCTACTATTCAGTTGTTAATAACCAGTATTTTAATAATTAGTATAATAGTTAGGTAGCTATGTAGCTATTAGCCTGGTGGCCATCCAAATTCTCTTCCCCCCAATAGATGAAAGTGTAAATGGTTCACACTCTGACCTGCACCCCTTCCTGTGTTCGTAACTACTCTAAATCCTTCTTTATCCATGTCAAACTTCTTAGCTATAAGCGAGATAACTTCAACTAGCTCCCTGATTTCAGAATCGCCAAGCTTTTCTACTTCCAGTATGGAGCTTACATGCCTCTTTGGAACTACAAGAAAGTGAAAAGGCGCTTTTGGATTTATGTCACTGAAAACTACCACATTTTTACCTTCATGGATTATGTTACTGCTTATCTCTTTATTTACTACTTTACAAAAGATACAATCCTCCATTTTGCTTCTCCTCTATTATTTCCACACATTATAATATATCTTATTACATATATCTTATATATTCATATATCATTCATATATCTCATATATTTCCTTTACAAGCACTACCCGTGATAAATTGGGAGGATAAACTTACATTTTCATATATCTCCCCATAAATACTTTCATATAAATATTTTTAAGTCAGGGCTTTGCCTAATCAGAGCGCAAATTATACAACTTTTCTAAATTTT
>JACIXO010000267.1 GCA_014360385.1 Actinomycetota bacterium
TCATTATCATCACCGGAAATCACTATGGAAACTGGTTTTTAAACTTTTATGTTGTTGAAGAACAGGAAAACGTGGTGGGGCGAGGGGGATTTGAACCCCCGACACCCGGATCTTCAGTCCGGCGCAAAGAACAAATAGAAACTTATGAACCCTCCAAAGCCGAAAAGGAGAGTGAGCCACTCCTAAAAAACGTTTTTTCAAAAACTTTAAAGCTTAAAAAAGCTAAACCACAACTTATTAACTACCATTGGAGCAAATATAAAAATGAATGCAAAAAACAAATCACATAACCGTTTCCGTTCCTCTTGAAAGGGATTTTCTCAAACTTTTCTACTTATTTGAACAAAGTCAAGAAGGGTGTACTTATCGTTTTGATTTAGAAAGAAGTTAAAGATTAGAAAAAAGAACTGGATCATAAATATAAAGTTTCTATGTCATAAAATTGGCCATCGTTTTAAACAGAACTCAATAATATCTTTCGTTGTTTGTTCTATGTCATCCTTCTTAAATCCACTTAACCCTATCTTGTAAGCAAGATTCTTGGTTCTTGGGATCTGGGACTGTTCGTAATATTCTCTTTTCTGCTCTGGCACTTTATTTTGACACTTTTTATTTAGAGTTTCTTCTAATAAACATAGATTCCCTAGTTTATTTATATATGAAACGTACTCTTCTTCACTTTCGAATCCATATCCAGGAAATGCAAATGTAGGTTTTTGTGGAAGTACATGTTCAACTTGGCACTTCCTAAATAATTCCACATTGCACTCATCAGTTTCTGGTTCTAGAGATTTTTCATATTCCCACAAAATATACTTTGTTCCCGGATTTTTATATAAACTACCACTAAGATAGTGTTGAAACTCCGGATCAGGCATAAATTGTTTAATGAATTCTCTGATACCTTTTTTTATTCTCTCAGGATTGGGGTTTTCTTTGATTTTTGTAATAACATCTTTATAGAGGCTAGCTCTTGGATCAGTACCTCTTATTTTGTAGACTCTCAAGTCTAAAACCTCTATAAGGTTTAATAACTCGGCATCTAGTATTCCTTCTGTTTCTAATGAGATTATGAGTGGATAAACTCTAGTATTGAGGCCTAAGAAACTAAATAACTTCCTATATTTACAATCGAAACTGACTTTCTTTATTAATCTTTTGAAGGATGATATAAACTTGTCAAAATTTTCCAGAAAATCTAGTGCAAACTCCTCTAACACTTCGTTGTTATTTTTAAGTGAATTACATGAGTCTTTTAGAAAACTGTCAAAAACACCTTCTACTGTGATGTCATAGTTATAAGCAATGCTCTTATTAGGTAAATCATACAAGCGATACTTTTCAATTGCGTAGTATGAGAAGTAATGATAGAAGAATCTTAATAATTCGTCTTCTTTGAACCTCCCACTTTTTATATAATCAATTTCTTCTTTCTCTCCAATTTCCTTTATTATGTCATAATTCAGAAATATCCGGCCAAATATCTCCTGTATTCGATTGTTCAACGTATTGTTTAGATACCTTGCTGAAATAAACATTAAATAGCTTTTAGTCTTATCTAGGAGTGTAAGTGGTTTTCCTCTATCATTTAGACTTTCAAAAGCTTTTATTGCTAGCATTTCATCTTGAACTACGAATTCTAGTGAGAATGTTATCTTCTGTAAATATTTTGAAAGCTCGTCGATATTGCCACCCATTTTTACGAATTCTTTTATTTGATTTTTAAAATATTCCAGACATTCCTGTAACTGTTTGTTACTCCTTATATCTGGTTCGGGGTTATTTCCATCTACAAGATCTTTTAAAAATTCCTTATTAGGACCTCCAAGTTCTAATCGGTACACGTCGCCACATTTTATGTATTTCTTTTTTAGAGCCTCTTTTCCTGCATTGGAGAGAGCTAGAATGAACAAATATATTGTGGTCAGTCTTTGTTGTCCATCTACAACTTCATAAACATTAAAATAAGTTTCCGTTTCTCCACAGTACTTTATTTCATTTGTGGCTCTTAATGTAATAGTTCCCCAATAGTGGATAGTTTTAGTTTCTAGGCCTTCTTTGATGTCATTCCAAAAATCCTCCCAATTTTCTTTTTCCCAGGAATAAAGCCTTTGATAATCGGGTACCTTAAAGACTTTTCCTGAAAATAATTCATCTATGTCTTTGGCTTCTGCATTTGGTTTTGTAATACTAACATTCTCCATGTTTTTAACCTCCAAAAAATAATAATATAACTATTGTTAAGGTAAATATATTAACGGAAATATTTAAAATTTTTCT
>JACIXO010000268.1 GCA_014360385.1 Actinomycetota bacterium
CCAGGATACGAAGGAATAATAACTATCGAACATGTGTTGCCACAAGAACCTGCGGAAGAAAGTGAATGGTGCAAAAACTTTACAGAAGACGAAAGAAATGAATGGACGAATAAGATAGGTAACCTTATTCTCCTTAGTAGAAGAAAAAATTCCAGAGCGAGAAATTTTGATTTTAAGCGGAAGAAGGAGGCGTATTTCTTTAGAGATGGGGTGCCGCCGTTTAGAATAACCCAAGAATTAGAAGAATATGAAGAATGGTCATTAAGTGTGCTGAAATCTAGGCAAGAAAAGCTTGTGAAAGAAATAATCAAAATTTATTTTGGGACATAGCATGGTAGAACTAACAGAAGATTATCTCGTAGAACGGCCGGCTATAAACTGGCTGAAGGAGCTTGGATACTTCTACATCCACGGAGCAGAACTCTCCCCTGAGAACGGGGAGAGGGAGTCCTACAGGAAAGTTATTCTAAAGAAGAGATTCATTGATGCGGTTAGAAGACTTAACCCATGGCTCACCCAAACTCAGTTAGAGGAAGTCTACCGTAAAGTCACCGAAATCGATCACCCGGATTTCGTTATGAAAAGCAAGCTCTTCTACGACATGCTGACGAACGGTGTAAAAATAACAACGAAGGAAAAAGGAGAAGAGAGAACCAAGGTTGTAAAACTCGTAGATTTTGAAAACCCGAATAACAACGAATTTTTGGTCGCAAATCAATTCACTGTCGACTACTTATACCAGAAAGATATGCAAAGAAGGCCTGATGCTGTGATTTTCATTAATGGTTTGCCTCTTGTTGTTTTTGAATTCAAGAGTTTCAACGCAAACGAAGTGGCAAAAGATGCATTTTATGATCATAAGGCAAAGATGGGCGATATTCCCCAGCTCTACGTGTATGCTCATGTTTTGGTTGTAAGCGACGGCCTCGAAACGAAGCACGGATCGAAAACCAATGACTGGGACAGATTTTTCGTTTGGGAAGGTATTTTCGATGATGAGGATTTAGAAGTAAAAGAAACCGCCGACGGTCATTATCAGTACATTTTCAAGCCAACGGGCGAAAAGATGACCTCTCTTGAAGTTCTTTTGAAAGGACTCTTTAGGAAGGAGCATTTGATGGAATACTTACAGGACTTTGTGTTCTACGAGAAATCCGGTGAAAGTTACGATGTCAAGATTGCGATGTTTCACCAATTTTATACTGTAAGAAAAGCAGTTGAGCAAACCAAGAGGGCGGTTTTAGAGGGCAAGACGCCTGAGGAGAGAAGGGTTGGAGTTGTTTGGCACACTCAGGGAACTGGCAAATCGTTGGAAATGTTATTTTACGCCAGAAAAGTCTTGAAAGTAAAAGAACTAGAAAACCCCATCTTGCTTTTCATAACAGACAGAAACAATTTGGACGACCAACTTTACGGTGTTTTTTCAGAACTCCCGATAGCAAAACAGGCAAATACCATAAAGGAGTTGCAGCAGGCGATCAAAACTACTGCTGGAGGGATAATTTTTGCGACAATTCAAAAATTTGGAAAAAAGAAAGCCGAAGAGTATCCATTCCTGACCGATAGGAGAAACATCATCGTGGTAGCAGACGAGGCCCACAGAAGCCAGTATAAGGAACTGGCGATGAATTTGCGAAGGGCAATTCCAAATGCAGCATTCATGGGTTTCACGGCAACGCCAATTGAACTTGAAGACCGCTCAACTACCCTTGTTTTTGGGGATCACATAAGTGTATACTCAATGGATAAGGCCAGAAGACATGGCGTGGTCGTTCCTATTTACTATGAAGCGAGATTACCTGAACTACACCTGACAAACGAATTCATAGACGAAGATTTCGAAAAACTTTCAGAATCCGTGGCAAAAGATCCTTCTATAAAAGCGGCCTTGAAAAAGAAATATGCACGGCTGGAAGAACTGATTTTGGCTAAAGACAGACTGGAAAAAGTGGCTAAAGACATCGTGGATCACTTCAATAAAAGAGTCCAGGAGCTTAAGGGCAAAGCCATCGTTGTCGCGATCAGTAGGAAAGTTGCAGTAAAACTTTATGAAGAAATCAAAAAACTACCCAATGCTCCATCCCTTGTCGTTGTTATGTCTGGAAACAAACAAAAGGATCCTAAAGAATACTGGCCACACATAAGAAATAAGCATGAGCTAGAGGAGCTGGCGGACAAGTTCAAGAATCCTGAAACCGATCCTCAGATGGCGATAGTTGTTGAGATGTGGCTTACTGGTTTTGATGCCCCTTGTCTTCATAC
>JACIXO010000269.1 GCA_014360385.1 Actinomycetota bacterium
AGAAAAAAATTTATTAAAAGGAGGTGAAAAAAATGAAGAAATTGATTAGGATATTAATAGCGCTGGGTTCCCTCATTGGGATCTGCGGCGGAGTTAGATGGTAAAAGTAAGTACCATACAAAACACAAGTCTCCTTGTTTTTGTGTAGCTTTCTATATTTAAGAAGAGAAGGAAATGCGGTTGAGTAGGGAGAGGAAATTAGCTCTACACATATATGTGTATTCAGTATTCATAACTGGCTTACTGATTCTCTCCTACATTCTTCTTAAATATAGAAATATATCTCTTCTGGGAGTGGTACTGTTTGGAGCTCTTTTCTTTGGAGCTGATAATCTTTCAGTACCACTCCCGAAAGCGGGTAGTGTTTCAGTCAATTTTGGATTTTCTCTCGCAAGTCTTATAATATATGGCCCCTCTACTGCGCTACTAGTGACGTTAGTGTGTGCATTCAATATAAGGGAATTTCTCAGAAAAGTTCCCTACTATCGACACCTCTTTAACATTGGACAGTTTCTAATTTCGATGGGTGTTGCAAGCCTTGCTTTCGAGAGTCTTTATGACAGACAGAGTGTAAGTTTCCTTTATCCCCGAAATATAAGTGTAATATTTCTATGCGTGCTTGTGTTCTTCATTTCCAATACTTCACTTACTGCTTCTGCTATCTCAATAAGTGAGAGAATGAATTTCATAAACCTCTGGGTTTTTAATTTTGCCTGGCTTATCCCATCTGAAATATTTCTCGGAGCTATGGCGATAGCTATCTCCTTTCTTTATAAACTATATAGCCCGTTTACTTTAATTTTCACTTCACTTCCGCTAATAATAGCTCAATATACCTATTTCTTAAGAATAAGAGAGAGAAGAGCGCTTCTCAGCAGTATTATGCAGATAGTCAAGGTTGTTGAAGCCAAGGATATATATACTGCAGGTCATTCAGTGAGAGTTGCGGAATACAGTGAGATGATTGCAAGAGAGCTAAGACTTAGTGAATATGCCATAGAAGTATTAAGAAATGTTGCCAACCTTCATGATCTTGGAAAGGTTCAGGTAGACCTTTCAGTGCTGAATAAGCCAGGAGAGTTTAACAATCTGGACTGGGAAGAAATGAAAAAACATCCTATTGTGGGATACGAGATTGTTAAAGAAATTACTTTCTTAAGAGACAGTGCTGATGCTATACTTTACCATCATGAAAGAATGGATGGGAAAGGATATCCCTATGGTAAAAAGGGAGATGAGATTCCTCTCTTTGCTAAGATATTATGTGTGGCTGATTCTTATGATGCAATGACTACAGAGAGGCCTTACAAGAAAGCACTATCAGAGAAAGAGGCTATCCTTGAACTTAAAAGGAATTCGGGAACACAGTTTGACCCACAGGTATGTGAAGCTTTTGTAAAAGTTTTAGAGAGGCGTGGTTGATTTTGTAGTTTTAGAAAAACTATAGTGCTAGAGAGGAGCTTTTAGAAAGCCAATGGTTAGGACAAGAAAGAGAAAAACTAAGATACACAGCTATTTCTTTATTCTTGTTTCGTCTCTGTTTTTTCTAAGTGTAGGTGCCTTGGTTGGTTTTGTTTTTTTCAGGTTCTTCAAAGATGAGAGTGTCTTTATTATAAATAAGTTTAAGATTCTTCAAGGGTTTGTCGGAATAAGGGAATATAAGGAAGGCATGTCGATAGTATATGCATTTATTGTTATACTTCTGGGCAATCTCTTTTCTACAATAGGGTATGGTGTCCTTGGTTATTTAAGGACACTTATTCCGGTAAGTCTTGTGAGCGGCTTTTTCATAGTGATTTTTCTACTATCAGGTACTATAAGACACTCCATGGCTCTGCCAGTTAGTATGGTAATACTTTCCTCGATAGAAATGTTCTATAGAGCAATGGCCATGGCATTGGGTGAGTACATTCAGAAAAGAAGAGCTTTAAGAAGAACACTTTCAAAGAAAGTAGTTACAGCTATTTTAGTAATTGTTTTCCTGCTTTTGATGGCTGGTATAGCCTATGAGTTACTGTTAATCTACAACCCTGGGTACTTTACTTGAGTGTTTTCTAATAGGTCTTTGTATTCCAATATTCTTCACACAGTTTAACGTAGTTTCTTACAATTTCCTCAAGAAGTATTTTACCAGTCTCAGTGCTGGATTTAAGGGGAGCTCCATAAATTCCACTTTTACTTTCCTGGATACCCCAGGTAGAAATAAAGTATTTTTTTGTTCCAATAGCATCTGCTGTAAAAAATTCTGTTTTAAA
>JACIXO010000027.1:0-7466 GCA_014360385.1 Actinomycetota bacterium
TAGGCTTTTGAAATATTAGATTTTATAGAAAATCTTAGTTTTTTATGTTGTTGCTTTTACTGGTCTAATTAACCTTGTTTAGCTCTGGTAAACGTAATCTAGTAGCCAGGTTTTAGTAAAAATATTCAGAGTGACATTTTTAATAGGGTTTATTTGAGAATAAGGGTATATAAAGTAAAATGTTCAGTAAAATGCCTAGAAGTAAAATGTTTAGAGGAAGAAGTTTAGTAATATGACTAAGGAAAGGAAACTATTTGGAACTGATGGCATAAGAGGAATTGCAAACAGGGATTTAACTGCAGAGCTTACATTAAAAGTTGGGAGGGCAGCAGCCGAGTTTCTGGTTTCTGATAAATCGAGAAAAGGAAGAATAATAGTTGGAAGGGATCCAAGACCTTCTGGTGATTTCATTGAGAGTGCTATTATAGCTGGGATTCTTTCCAGTGGCCATAATGTGCTGAGAGCAGGTATTATCACGACACCTGCAGTAGCACTTCTCACAAAAGTGTTAAATCTTGACGGTGGAATAGTTATCTCTGCTTCTCATAACCCACTTGATGATAATGGGATTAAGTTTTTTTCTAAGGAGGGTCAGAAGCTTACTGATGAACAGGAAAAGTTAATGGAGGACTACATTTTAGGACAGGAAATGCTTGATAATAACAAGTACCCCACCGGTGCGGATGTAGGAAGATGCTTTAATATGGATGATGCTTGTGAAGTATATCTTAATCATGTGTTGAAGGACCTTCATTTAAACCTTGAAGGTTTAAGGATTGCTGTAGACTGTGCTAATGGTTCACCAAGCGTGGTGATTCCTGATGCTTTAAAGAGAGTTGGTGCTGATGTTGTAAGTTTTAACACAAATACCAGTGGTGAGGATATAAATCAGAATTGTGGTTCTACACATCCTGAAGCTCTTAGAAGAATAGTTTTCGAGAGTAATGCAGATATTGGCTTTTCTTATGATGGTGATGGTGATAGAGTCATAGCCTGCGATGGGATGGGCAGGATACTCGATGGAGATGTCATCATGGCTTTTTGTGCTTTAAAGATGTTTGAGAAGGGTCTGCTTAAAAATAACTGTTTGGTAACAACAGTAATGGCTAACATGGGTTTGGAGAAGGCGCTTAAGCACTATGGTATAACAGTATATAAGACTGCTGTAGGAGATAGGTATGTCCTTGAGAAAATGGCTGAGGTTGGAGCTATTTTGGGGGGCGAGCAATCAGGTCACATAATTTTTAAAGATTTAAGTCCAACTGGAGATGGTCTTGTAAGCACTCTTAGGTTTCTGTGGTTAATTGTTGAGACCGGGTGTGAAATAAATGAGATTCATAAGATTGTAAGGAAATATCCCCAGGTATTAAAAAATGTACCGGTTAAAGACAAGACTAAAATAATGAATAGTGAATTTGTAAAGAGAAGTATACTTGATGTAGAGAACCAGCTAAAAGGTGATGGCAAAGTGGTCGTAAGACCTTCAGGAACTGAACCAGTTATAAGAGTTATGGTTGAAGCAAAGACTGAGGAGATTGCAAGAAGTTTTGTTGATAAGCTTTCAGAAATTATCTCGCGTTATCATGAGAGTAACTAAAATTTGAAGGTTATGTGAGCTAACCAGCTTTGAAGACAAAAGGAGAAATAATGTGCGGGATTATCGCTTATATTGGAAACAAAGAATGTAAAAATATTCTTATCGAGGGGCTTAAAAGGCTTGAATACAGAGGATATGATTCAGCAGGAATCGGGATACTTTATACTGGTAAGGGAGGGACAAAAGGAGGAGTAAATACTGACAATGAAATATATCACATTGCAGTAGTTAAGAATGCAGGTAAGATAAGAGCTCTTGAGAATGAGCTAAGGAGTGTGGAAGTAGATGGATTTTGTGGAATAGGACACACAAGATGGGCAACCCATGGAGAGCCTACCAAGGTAAATGCACATCCTCATCTTGACTGTTCTTCAAAAATTGCTGTAGTTCACAATGGGATTATAGAGAACTATGCTGAGATTCGGGAAGAACTGAGAGCGAAAGGGCACAAATTTGTGTCCCAGACTGATACTGAAGTTTTGCCTCATCTTCTTGAAGAGTACTATAATGGTGATCTTTTGATTGCTATGCAAAAGCTAATGAAAAGAATAAAGGGTTCGGGAGCAATTGTAGCAATCTCCACTTATAATCCTGACGAAATTATTGGGGCAAGAATTGCAAGTCCTCTGGTAATAGGTGTATCCAGAAATGGAAATTTTTTGGCTTCTGACATGCCAGCTGCCCTTGAGCATACAAGGAATTTCATAGTGATAAATGATTATGAAACCGCAAGGGTAACAAGAAGCGGTGTAGAAATTTTTGACCATGAGGGGAAAATAATCGATAGAGAGCCTTTCAAAGTTAGCTGGAGTATTGCAAGTGCCGAGAAGGCAGGATACGAGGACTTTATGCTAAAAGAGATATTTGAACAGCCTTATGGAATAAAAGAAACAATGAGGGGAAGAGTTGTTAATGGCAAGCTAAATTTCAATGAGCTTGGTTTAAGTGAGAAACAAATAAGAGATTTAAAAAGAGTGCAAATAATAGCGTGCGGCACATCGTATCACGCTGCTCTAATTGGAAGGCAGCTTATTGAAAGGTGGGCAAAAATCCCGGTTGAGGTTGATGTTTCTTCAGAGTACAGGTACAGAGATCCAATAGTAGAAGATAACTGTCTATTTATAGCCATAACTCAGTCAGGTGAGACCATTGACACTCTCGCGGCTATAAGAGAAGCCAAGGCTAAGGGTGCAAGGATAGTTTCCATAACGAATGTTGTTGGAAGTACTGTGGCAAGGGAATCTGACTCTGTTATATACACACATGCGGGGCCAGAAATAGGAGTATGTGCCACAAAGACATTCACTGCTCAGGTGATAGTTATGTATCTTATGGCTTTGTATTTTGGAATGATAAGGGGATATATAAGTGGAGATGGGTATAAGTCTATAGTTCAGGAGTTAGAATTTGTCCCGAACAAAGTTCAGAATATATTAAATAGAGCTGACGAGATTAAGTCTATTGCTGACAGAACATATAAATATACCTGTTTTCTATTTCTTGGAAGATTGTATGGGCTTCCTGTTGCTCTGGAGGGAGCACTTAAGCTTAAGGAAATTTCTTACATTCATGCAGAGGGATATGCTGCTGGTGAAATGAAGCACGGTCCTATAGCTCTTACCGATAGACAGACGGTAGTAGTGGCTATAACTCCAAAGGATTCAGTGTATGAAAAGATGCTTAGCAATGTTCAGGAAGTAAAGGCAAGAAAAGCTACTGTATTTACACTTGCTACTGAAGGGGACACAAGCATTCAAAAGTATGCTGACTATGTTTTTTATCTACCAAAGACCTTAGAAGAGTTATACGGAATTTTAGCTATAATACCGCTTCAGCTCTATGCTTATTATATTGCCAAAAATCTTGGTAGAAACGTAGACCAGCCTCGTAATCTAGCTAAAAGTGTTACAGTGGAGTGAGCTTGTGGATGTATACGGAGTCGGTGTCGATATTGTAGAGGTTGAAAGGGTAGGCAGAGTTATTGAAAGATACCCGGGGTTTATAGAGAGGGTTTATACTGAGAAGGAAATAAAGTATTGCGAAGGTTTTTCCAGGGAAAAATATATTTACTATGCAGTCAGGTTTGCTGCCAAGGAAGCTGTTGCCAAATCCATGGCACATGGAATTGGAAAAGATTTTTGTTTCAGGGATATTGAATTAGATAGAAAAGAAAATGGTGCTCCATTTGTAAGGCTATCTGGAAAAGCACTCACCTATCAAAAGAGACTTGGAATAAAAGAAATAAAAATTTCATTCTCACATACGAGAGAATATGCAGTTGCCTTTGCATTAGCTGTACGCTAGCTAAAATGTCTTTTTAAAAAACGTACCAGTTACTCTAATGGAGCTTGGAAGAATACTTAAAGGAAGCAGAGTAGCGGAAATAGACAGAAAATGTATTGCCAGTGGCATTGATTCCAGATGGCTTATGGCTAATGCTGGAACCAGGGTGGCAGACTTTGTACTAAGACAGGGCTCCCGGGTCAAAGGTATAGTAGTGTGCGGAAGCGGAAACAATGGTGGAGACGGATTTGTTGCAGCTAAAAAACTTCTCGACTGCGGGATGGATGTCCATGTTTTTTATATCTCGCCTCCTGAAAGGTTTACTTCTGATTCTAAATATTATTTTGAAAGACTGAAGGAGAGCTACCCACAGAAACTTAGTTATCTAGATACAGGTAACATTGATTCGAGAAATATTTTAAGTAGCAAGCTCTTAGAATCAGACTTTGTAATAGATGCTATACTGGGAACAGGTCTTCATGGAAAAGAGGTTCATGGAGCTTCTAGAGAGGCTATTCAACTGATAAATTTAGCACGAGAAACAGTAGCACGTGAAAAGAATAGAAATCTTATAATTTATTCAGTTGATATACCCTCGGGTATAGATTCTGATGACGGAATGGTTCTTGGGGTTTCAATTAAAGCAGATTTTACTATTACATTTGGGTGCAAAAAATTTGGACTTGTGAACTTTCCAGGAGCATATTATGCAGGGAAGGTGGAAGTAGTCGATATAGGTATACCAAGGCATTACTATACTGAGTATGAGCAGATATTTGAGCCTGACCTTGAGTGGGTAGCTAGTAAAATCCCTTATCGCATGCCGTGGACTTATAAACACAGAGTGGGAAAGCTTTTAGTAATTGCAGGTTCGATAGGATTCACAGGTGCTGCCACAATGACCTGTTTAGCTGCTATGAGAGCAGGAGCCGGGATTGTAACTCTGGTATGTTCGAGAGGACTCAACAGTATTTTTGAAGAAAAGCTGACTGAAGTAATGACTTACCCTGTGGGAGATGTAGAAGATGTTTTTATACATGCGAAGAATATTGATGAGATAGCCAAGCACAGTGAAAGTTTTGATGCTCTTGCTGTTGGTCCTGGACTTTCCAGAAATCCGGATACTCTCCGTTTTGTGAAGCAGCTATTAAGAAGAATAACAAAACCAGTTGTTCTTGATGCTGATGGTCTTTGTGTCTTGCCAGATTTAAGAGAGGATATAGAAAGTAGCAGGCTTAATCTTTCCAATGTAATAATAACTCCACATGCGGGTGAGCTTGCAAGAATACTGGAAAGAGATTCAATAAAGCTTGAGGAAAGACTTGATGCCAACCTTGAGGCGGTGGAGAAATATAGACTGATTTCGGTCTTGAAAGGGGCCAGGACCTTGATTTCTGGACCAGACGGCACGACCTTCGTTAACCCTACAGGAGACTGGGCTCTGGCAACTGCTGGCACTGGGGATATTTTGACAGGAATAATAGGCTCTCTTCTCTGCCAGGGAATGAGTCCCCTGGATGCTTCAGTGTGTGGTGCTTTTATACATGGGTTTGCGTCAGATGTGATGACAAAAGAGACAAGTAAGACAGCTCTTATTGCAACTGACCTTCTTGAGGGTATCAAGAAAGTTTTCCTTGAAATTGAGAAGATGAAGTATGAATGAATTATGAATAGCTTGGCCATATGACAGCTGCTAAAGTTAAATTTGTTAAATTTGTTAAAAAGAAAATCCCTGGAAATGAGTTGCTGGAGGTTTTTAACTAGTTACCTTAAAGCTGACATTGTAAAATCAATGGCCAGGAAGTAGGTCATAAAAGAAACGTGCACCAGAGAGAGGTAGGCGAAAATTTAATAAAAAAGTGTTATGCATGGGTAGAGATAGATTTAAGAAACCTTAGCCACAACCTTCATTTAGTTAGATCACACCTTAGCTCTCCTAATACTTACATAATGGCTGTAGTTAAAGCCAATGCTTATGGTCACGGGGCTGTTGAGGTTTCAAGAAAGGCTATAGAGAGCGGAGCCCATTGCCTTGGAGTTGCTATGGTAAGCGAGGGTGTGAAACTAAGAAAAGCTGGTATAAATGCACCAATTTATATCCTGGGCGAGGTTCCTTCAGATTTGCTTATCGATGCTCTGGAAAACAACCTGATCCTTTCAGTTAATTCATATGAGAGTGCCTGTGAAATTTCGAGTAAATCCCTCAACATGGGTAGAAAAGCTATAGTTCACATAAATGTAGATACAGGCATGAACAGGATTGGTATAAATTTCAAGGAGGCTGTCTCACAGATTGCCAGGATTTCTTCGCTTCCAGGTGTAAAAGTAGAAGGTTTATTTACCCATTTTTCCTGCGCAAGCAGTAGGAGTTATTCATATACTTTTTTGCAATGGAATAGATTTAAGGAAATAATTGACCAGGTAAGGAAAATGGGGCTTAACATAAGTTTATTTCATTGTGCAAATAGTGCTGCCTTTCTGCGATATAAGGAAATGCACCTTGATATGGTAAGAATTGGTGTTGCTATGTATGGGTTAAACCCCTTCGATAATGAGGGAGGTAACTGGTTGGAGCCAGATGTGAGGAAGGTTGTTTCTGATCTTAAGCCGGTATTGAGTTTAAAGGCAAGGGTATCTTTTATAAAAAGGATTGAAAAAGGAGAGCAAATCTCTTATTGTGGTACTTTTAAAACAAAGCGAAAAAGTATAATCGCAACACTTCCTATTGGCTATGCAGACGGGTATCCCAGGATATTGTCTAATAGGTCAAAAGTTTTAATTGGCGGTGGTTTTGCCCCGGTAGTTGGAAATATTACTATGGACCAGCTTATGATAGACGTTACTGATGTGCCTTACTCTAAGGATGTGAAGGTTGGTAGTGAAGCAATTTTAATTGGAAGCTTAGATGGTCTTAAGATAACATCTGAGGAGCTTGCAAGACTTGCTGGTACAATAAATTATGAGATTGTCTGCATGCTTAAAGAAAGACTCCCGAGAGTATATATTTCTTAATCTTTGTCTATTTACTTTGTCTAGGTTTATTTTAGGTGCTCTTTTAGGTGATCTAGCTGCTATGGTAAGTGAGGGTGTAGAGCTAAGAAAAGCGGTTTATTTTTGTTTGTTTTTAGGTGACAGTTTTTTCTTGACTATATAGTTGAATGAATTGTGTCTTTTATTTTGTAGTTTGCTCAACCTTAAATTTATTGAACTATAATTGATTTTATGATTCTCTTAATGTTAGAATTAGACAACTATTTTAGTATTGAAACTTAATAGATAGGAGATGGGATGAGAGGTCAGGAAATGTTGGGTTTTGGTATTGGTGCAGCGTTTTTTGTATGCTGGGGGCTTGCTATTCTGGTTGGTATTTTCTTTTTTGTGGTCTGGATTCTTATGCTTATAGACTGTATCAAAAGAAAGGAAAATGAATTTCCTGAGGGTGGAGAAAATGCCAAAACTATCTGGTTAATTGTGTTGATTGCTACCTGGGCAGTTGGTTTTAGCTGGCTTGCTGCAATTCTTTACTATTTTATGGTTGTAAGAAAGATGCCACGGAGTAGCTAAAAGAGTAAATTAAGAGCAGCTC
>JACIXO010000027.1:7476-9478 GCA_014360385.1 Actinomycetota bacterium
CTAAATAGGCTAGATTTGTGTCTTTGAATAATGCGCAGGGCCTCAAGGTTGAACAAGGATCAGCCTCTTAAAAGAGCAAGATCTTTAAGAGTGATAATAAGAAATAATAAAGGTGATAAAAAAGTATTGAGAGCAATACTCAAGGCTGGCAGAATTGAGCTTTTTGCTATTCCTCAGATTTCTCCTTTGTTGTAAATTCATTGATTAAGTTCGCAATCGTTGGCGAAATGATATCCTTTGCTTTTAGGAGATTTATAATATTTTTGATACCTATTTTCTTAATCATATATCCTGCTATTGCACCTACTATTGCTCCTCCCACAATAAAACCTATGTCTTTTCCATCAATTTTCCTTTCTTCTGGCACTTAAATCACCTCCCGATTCTTCTTTTTTGAGTTATTATAACTCATACATAAATAAAATTTCAAAATAATGCAAAAGTCAATTCATCTAAGAGCCACTTATTAGTTGAATTTGTTATTTACCTAGTCTTTACCTAATGCTGATGGTAAGCTATCATTCTATTTATTGTTTGCTAAGATGTACTATCTAAGCTTGGTGTTTACAGTTTATGTTAAAATTATCTGTCAAATGAGAAGAACACCGATGTTCTATTGTAGATACTGTTACATACAATATAAAATTAAGCTTATTTATCTATATTTGTAACAATCTTAGGTGTTTAATATGCTTTACTAAATTTCATATAAAAATACCCTGTAGCTGTAAACAGATGTCTTAGATAGTACAGCTTGAGTAAATGTATAACTATACTGATAAATATTGGTATAAGTGTATAATTCCTTCTGGATAACTAGTTAAAATTGAAAATATCAAGCAAAAAACAAGCTTGATAGACTAATTGTTTAATTAAATATAAATTATTTAGCAAAAAATAGTTGGTAATTTTTTATTTTTCTTGTGATAGCAAAAAAAATTAGGAAAATTAATCATGAAAATAAAAATGCAAAAAAATAGATCTGGCGATAATAGAGTTCATGGTAATGAAGCTGTGAATATCTCAGGAACTGAAAATATTAAACATCACACAGGATATGACAAAAGCTTTAAGTATTTTGATATAATTGTTGGGATATTTGTGGCTGTTCTTCTAACTTCAAATGTAGCTTCCACCAAAATTGTACAGATATGGAAATTTAGTTTTGATGGAGGAACAATCCTTTTCCCTCTTTCTTATATATTTGGTGATATATTAACTGAGGTTTACGGGTATAGAAGGAGTAGAAGAGTAATATGGATTGGATTTTTTAGTGCCTTTTTACTCTCCCTTACTCTCGGACTTGTTGGGCTTCTAAAGCCTGCTGCAGGATGGGATTATCAGGAAGCATATATGAGGATATTGGGCCAGACCCCAAGAATTGTTACAGCTTCACTTATTGCATACTTTGCTGGTGAATTTTCGAACTCTTATGTTCTTGCTAAAATGAAGATTTTTACAAAGGGAAAATGGCTTTTTACAAGAACGATAGGCTCGACCATTGTCGGGGAAGGTGTAGATACCCTACTTTTTTGCCTTATAGCTTTTTATGGGGTTTACTCAAACCAGCTTTTGTTCTACATAGTTGTTTCTAATTATATCTTCAAGGTTGGAGTAGAAGCAGCTTTTACACCACTTACATACAAGATAGTTGGTTTTCTAAAGAGGGAAGAGAAAATAGATTACTTTGATACAAGACTAACTTTAACCCGTTTCGTATCCTTGAATAGTGCCTTCAGGAAAGATAGCAAACTACAAATATGGGGTTAGAAATAGGAATTAGAAACAGGGATTTGTGCATTGATTAAATGTGCAGGGTATGAAATTAATATTTTGAAGCAATAGACACCTTTGTCAAAGAACTTTTTAAATTTACAGAAAAATTTAGATGTAATCTAATTGAGACGTTACCAATTCAAATTATTGATATTGACAAAAATCTTGCCAGACATGCAGCTTACTTTAAGGCTACAAAAAAGATATCTTATACAGATTGTTTTGT
>JACIXO010000270.1 GCA_014360385.1 Actinomycetota bacterium
CCGATATTGGGCAATATATCCTGCCAACCTCCTTCATATATATCCAAAAAATTTCCATATTCCAAATTTCTTGTAAACGGTGTTTTTCTATTTCCTCTAATCTCTAAAGGGCTTTTCCACATAAAATCCACATCATTTGGCTTATAAAGAAATTCATATATATCTGAACCTTTATCAAGATTAATACAAATCCTTATAACCTCATTTTCTAATACTAATGATCTATACCCATTTTCAATTATTTCCTTAAATCTACATCCAAAATTTCTATTATGAATATAACTGTTCACTTTATATATAATCACCTCACTAATAAATCATTACTTCCTGTTAGTATCCACTATTTTTAAGTGCAGTCTCAATATAAGTTTTTATATTCTCCAAAGGCGTCCCGTACTCAAGATAATCAGCAGTCTGAAGAATAAACTTACCACCAGGTTTACCTATCTTAATTGTTTCCTCAGTAACCCTTCTGACTAACTCTTTTGAACCATCTTTCAGTACATTTACCTGATCCACATTCCCTATAATTACAAACTTTCCTTCAGATTTTTTCTTAGCTTCTCTTAAATCACCATCTCCAAGAGGAGGAGGCGAGAAAGGCTCAACAATATCTGAACCCAATTCTTTATAAGAATCAACAAGAGCCATAATCTGGCCACAATTGTGGTATATTGTTATGACACCCTTACTTTTAGCAAGCTCAATATATTTTTTTTCATATGGAAGTACATATTCTTCGTAAATTTTCGAGCCAAGAAATCCTCCTGGAACATTCCCACCAATACTGATTGTATCTATGCCTGAGTTACAAGTTGCCTCAACAAATGGAAGGGTCCTTTTCAGGGTAAAATCCATCAACTTCTCAAAAAAAAGCTTATCGGTAAGAAAAATGGAGTAGAGCAAATCAAGGTCTACCAAACCAGCTGCAGCATTAAATGCCCCAGCTGGAACCCATATAGAAGTTATCCCATCATTACCCAAGTAAGATTTAACTTTACATACCATCTCTTTTAGTTCCACAGGATAATTCTCTCTCATAGGAGGTTCATACTTTATAGCAGTTTCAAGATCATCTATGCTTTTAATTGGTTTTTTTGTGCAAGCATAACTAAAAGTACCTGGCGCTATCTCAGAGATAGAAAACTCCTGTGTAAATTCTCGTTCAGGGGTTTTTATTAAATAGTTCTTAACTAAGCTCTTGCCACGTCTATATTCCTCTAGTCTAACCTCCCAATTTTCAGTCTGGGTTTCAGTATTTAGGCCCCCATAACTAGCCCAAAAAGGTCTAATCCCATGAAGCATCCTCAAGATGATATCAATACCTAATTCTCTCTCAAGATCTATGAGTCTAAATTTGCAGCTGATTGGATCTTCCAAATCCAAATCTGGATAAATCTGACTCAAGAAATTTCCTTCATCATGGATAAACAATGAAACAGGAACTCTGTCAGGAACTTGACCATTTATTACTTTAAGCAATCTCTCTCGAGCAGTAATTTTATCCTCCTTTCTGCCTTTACTTATCTACCTGCAGTGTTCAGCACTCTAGAAATAAGATCTATAATGTGGTCAAAATTTCTATTCTTAATTTCAAATGGAACATTTAAAAGGGGTCCTTTAGTAATAGCGTGACCTGACGAATCAACAAAAATATTCCCCCTCACGTCTTCAATAGTGTCAAAATAACCAGCATATCCTCCATAGCCAACAAGCACGATTCCTTTAGCCAGTGACTTTTTTATTACATTAGGAATATAATAATTATCATAAACATCGAAAACTGCCTCTGGTGGCCAGATACTAGAAGAATCCCATCCTATCTCTCTATCGCTTATTCCCAAAAACAGACCTACTCCCTTTTTTAGCACTTTATTTATATATTCTGGCTTAAACTCTCTTGGACTAAGATGAGCATTAATTGCTCTTAAATCCTTTATCGAAAGTATTTTATCTAAAATATGTCCAAAGTCACCACAACAATGGTAATACAACCCACCAAAAGCCTCTGAAATCCTATTCAAATATGGTAATCCAAACTCCTCAAAAAGCTCAGGAGACAATAAAATAGCTTCATCATCAGATACTGATATACCATCATTGCTATTAACTAAAGGAAAGGAATGGCCGGGGAAGGCTGGATTTTTTAATGCATCATACTGCAACTTATAAAACTCAATAAAGCTATCTGTAATAATATTTAGGACATGATGAACTTCTTTTTTATTCATTACACAAGCAAT
>JACIXO010000271.1 GCA_014360385.1 Actinomycetota bacterium
TTAATGAGTTAATAAATAACTTACAGTTGAAAGTAAAGGAAGTTAAGAACTTAATAAACCTCAATAACAAAGACCCCAAGTTTAGAAACTGGTATGCCAGCACGATTACTCTTCTCAAAAACTTACCACCTGTCTATTTTAAAGAGGTAAATTCTTTCAAAAAGCTAGCATTTTCCGATACCAGATACCACAGGACTAAAAAACCATTCAATTCTCTGGACGAGAATAAATACACTCAGGATCTGAAAACCGCAGAAGAGATACTTAAAACAATAGTCAACAAAATAGCTAAATCAAGCAAAAACGACAATAAAAGAAAAAAAGAAACACTTTAAAAGCTCGGATTTTCCACATTAAAGAACTTATATTTGGTAAGACTCAGATATTGTTGTGTCAGGAAATCCAAAGACCTTTTTACAAGATTAAAATTTTCAGAAAGCTTCTCCAGCACCTCTGAAAGATTGGCAGCTTTAGCCATTTCATGAGCTGATGCTAATTTATAAAATTTTCTCCCCTCTATTTCGTATTCTTCAGCAGATTTTCTAAACCTCCTGGTAATCCTGCTACCTGTACTATTTTTGCCAGGAAGTCCATAATCAAACATCATGTATTCTGGAAAAACACCACTAATAAAAAGGCAAACGTCAGCTATTCTTTTATAAAAGGCAAACCTATTTTCTTCATCTATAATTTCAGAAAATTTAATAAGACTATCTATATCCATATCATTAAACCTTATTTTTCTCCATACACCACTTCTTACTCTTATCACAAGAGTAAATGTATCAATTTTGGTGAATGAAGAAAGCATGTTAGCCAGGTAGTCTAAAATCTCCTCTTCGCCCAGAAGCGCAACAATCTTATCAAGCCCAAAAACAGGGATTTTCTGTGTTCCAACTCTTTCCAGAACCCATGTTCTCTTCTCAAGTTCGCTTCTGGTACCTCTGAGTAGAATTTCAAAAAGAAGTCGTGGAGAAATCTTTAATAGAATTTCACTGCTTTGCATTACTCTCTCAAGAACTCTTGGGCTACCAATAATTCCTCTTCTGAAAGACTCGTCTTCCTTTATATACCTTTTAAGTTTTTGCTTATCCTGTGCCTGAGGAACTGCGGTATCTACAACAAAATCGAGGTCTTTTTCTGTTATTTCAAACTTAAGTCCCAGCATAACCAAACTCACCTCTTCTTGTAATTGAAATGCTTAAAGCATACACAATATACAATCAATATTAATCAATATTACCTTGAGGGACTCTATAGGTGGTTGCTATATACCAAACACACACAAGCTATATTCACCCATATTTATTATACCTACATTTATTATTATGCTATAACCATAAGATTCCGTTTAGGACACAGGGCAGTGGTGCTAGGCGAGTTTGAAATTCAAGACATAAGAAAACATAAGAAAAACACTAATAATTTAGGCTACTGGTGCCCGAGGCCAGAATCGAACTGGCACGAGGTCAAAACCTCAACGGATTTTAAGTCCGTTGCGTCTACCTGTTCCGCCACTCGGGCAGTGACTGAAGCAAATTTTAGCAAAAATCAACCAGGCTGTAAATAATACCATCGAGTATGTCTCTTTCGCTCACAAGCACCTCACGCCTCCCAAGTAGCTCCATTATCTCAAGTAATATAGCTGTTCCAGCTACTATGATATCTGCTCTCCGAGGCTCAAGCCCTACAATCTCTTTTCTTCTAGCCAGGTTAAGCCTACACAAATTATCATAGATGCTACGGATATTTTTAATCCCAAGGACATGGTGATGTATCTTTTCACTATCATATTTCTCTAACCCCAAGTCTATAGCACAAATAGTAGTAACAGTCCCTGCAACTCCAACCAACTTTACATATTTCTGTCTATTAATCTCACCTGTGACATTTTCCAAACTACCTTTTATAAAACTTCGCACGATAGTGAGCTCTTCTCTCGAAGGCGGATCAGACTTTAGAAATTTCTCAGTCAGGTTCACACAACCTATGTCAATGCTTTTTATTAAAGCAATTTCGAGACTCCGGTTTCCCAGTATAAACTCAGTGCTCCCACCGCCAATATCCAGAACCAGTATATTTTCAAGGCTTCCTACCCCGATATCCTTTACTACCCCGCTAAAGCTAAGCCAGGCTTCCTTATAGCCTGTTACTACTTCTATTTCCACTCCCAGTTTCTGGTAGATATAATGTAAAAACCAATCCTTGTTCCCTGCCTGTCTCAGAGCACTTGTCCCAATTG
>JACIXO010000272.1 GCA_014360385.1 Actinomycetota bacterium
TATGATTGAGTAAAGTTTTTATGACTTTATAAAAGTGTTCTTTATATACGAAAAAGGTTAATTTCTTCAGGAATGGAACATACCAAAGTTTCAAGAATTAATATAAGTTGCTCAATATCTTTCAAACTACATGCTTGCATTGTAGAATGTAGATACCTGGTTGGAAATCCAAGTTCAATTGAAGGTATTCCATAATTTTCCCTTTGAACCCATGAAACATCAGTAGACCATCCATGTATAGCACATTTCTGCACTTTTATGCCTGCTATACCAGCAGCATTTTCAACAAACGACAGCAATTTAGGATTAGGGATAACTCCAGATAGAGCAGTTCTTACATTAAAGCTATAAGTCATTATTACTGGCCCTTTATCTAAACCTATATCGAGTTGATTATTAAAGTCAGGTGTATCAGTAGAAACAGCAGTATCTATGGATATAGCAAAATCTGGATTTAATTTTCTTGCAATCGGTATCACACCACGTAGATTATATTCTTCTAAAACAGATGCAACAATAAAAATCTCAGGGTTAAAATTCTTATTTCTCAATCTTTCTATTAATTTTAGTAAAACTAGACATCCACCTCTATTATCAATTGCGGGTGCAAATACAACATGTCCTCTCTTTATAAAATTTCTCCCATATACCACCATACATCCAGGCTCTATTCCCAAATTAAGAACTTCTTCCTTGCTAAAACAACCAACATCCACATATAAATCTTCTAATGGAATAGGGGTAAGTCTTTGCTCAGGAGGTATTAGATGAAACGATTTATATCCAAAAAACCCATTTAAAAAATCTCCTTTTCTAGTTTTTACTAATACTATAACCCCCGGCAACTCAGCTACTGGAATTCCTCCCATTATTTCTACTCTAAGAAATCCATTTTTTTCAATTTTTTTTACCACGAGACTAACCTCATCCATATGAGCAATAAACATAATTTTTGGTTTGCCAGAGGATTTTCCAATACGAGCAACAATATTTCCAGACAGATCCACTTCTACTTTTACTCCCAAAGACTCAATTTTTTCTTTCATAAACCTTATCATATGTTCCTCGTACCCAGAAGGAGCAGGAATATCAGTAAGTTCTTTTAATTGTTCTCCTAGTTTATCAATATATTCCATATTACCTCACATTCTTACATGCAAATTAATAATTATTTTCCAAATAGCATCTCTCTTACTAACATTATAGATTTAATTCCCTCACCACTATTAATAACTCTTTCTATTTCAGATTGGTCAAAATTATCAACCAATTCTATTAACTTTCTTAGCCATCTTATACACTCATTTACTGCATCTGTACCTTCTTCTCTGTATGGATAAATATCAATCGAATACCATCCATTATAATTAACCTTTTTCAGCCAGTAAATTAATTCAAGATATTCAGGTACATGTACACTTCCGATAATCATATCATCATCCCAATGTCTATAATTATCATTAAAATGGATATGGAAAAGTTTATCTCCAAAAAATTTACAAAGTGCAACAGATTCCGCCATATTTTCATAAGCACATAATGCATGCCCTACATCTAGAATTATACCAATATTGTCTTCCCCAACTTTGCTTAATAAAGATAAAGTTTTTCCAATATTGGCTATAAAATTATATGTCCTTGGTTCCTTTATTTTATACTCAACTCCAATTTTTACATCATGCCTGTATGTTGCACATTGTTTAAGACTATTTACTAAAAAATTCCACGATTTTATATAGTCAGATTGAAAAACATAATCAAATCCATCTTGAGCAAACCATAAACATACTAAATCACATCCTAGTTCTGGAGCTATATCCATATATCTTTTAACTTTATTTATAGCCTCTTTTCTTATGGTTTCATCTACAGACGTAAAACTCCCTTTCTTCCATACTGCTTCTGAAAAAAGGTCCACGATTATACTAGAAATTTCAAAGCCAAAGTTACTTTTTAACTGATTAATATGACTTAAATTTTCCTCATTTACCTGTCGTCCTCCTACTAATTCAATCCCTTCAAGGCCTTGAACCTTACTAGCAGCAACAAACATCTCTTCTATACTCTTATTTTTTTTATATCCTGACACACAATACCTGTCATAACGATTGCCAAACGTACTCAATATAGTTGAAAATCTTATTTTCTTTCCATTTCTTACTATCAAGGTTACCTCCATAGATATTAATTACTATTACAAAATTAAATATTTTCTAATGATTT
>JACIXO010000273.1 GCA_014360385.1 Actinomycetota bacterium
AAAAAATAATAGCTGTTAATAAGATTGAAAAAGCTATTGAGATAGCGAGAAAAAACTTAGGTAGAGACACTATCGGATTTGAGATTGAGGAAATTTAGTTGCGATTGCCTTCTTCTCCCTTTTTTATTCTATAAGCGAACTTTTATTATGTTTACCCTTTTTATGTCTCAATTAGTGCATATTTTCCAGATAAAACTTGTTTTTAGTCCCTAAGGTTACAAGATCCCACAATAACCAAAAAGGAGTAATAAAAGAACTGAGAATTGACACCAGAGAATGAACTCCTTTTCTTTTTCTGTAAAATTTAACCTCAAGCAACACTATTTTCTGTCCAAAAATAACCAGCACTAAAATATATCATGACCGCAGAGTGAACTACCCCGCCCTTT
The DNA here is from genome assembly GCA_014360385.1 of Actinomycetota bacterium. Classification (GTDB taxonomy): domain Bacteria; phylum Actinomycetota; class Humimicrobiia; order Humimicrobiales; family Humimicrobiaceae; genus JACIXO01. The sequence continues at coordinate 390 of JACIXO010000273.1, forward strand.
CGGACGGGGCTTCCTGCTTCATCAGGAAGACTTGCCCCGTGATGACTGCCCGATAAGGCACGACACGGGGTAGAGGTCCTCCCTCCACAGGCAGTCCGGGCCGTCCCAACCCTTCATCTAAACCCTTCTTCAAAATGTTGAGTGAAGCGTTCAAATCCCTGTCCAGCACCAGTCCACACTTCGGGCATGCAAAAACCCTATCAGAAAGACTCAACTCAACGATTGCCCCACAGCGAGAGCAAGTCCTCGAAGTGTAGGCTGGTTTAACGAAAACAACCCTCCGACCAGCTCTCCCAGCCTTGTCGGAGAGCATTCTAACAAACTCCTTCAAAGCCGAATCAAGAAAACGGCGCCTGAACCCCTTAGTATGGCCGTTTTCCACGATTTTCTTGGCATCTAAATCCTCAAGGATGATAACATCATAATTCCTGACGTAATAGAGGGTGAGCTTATGGAGGAAATCCCTCCTCTGATTGTAAAGTCGCTCATAAGCTTTAACCAGCTTTACCCTCATCTTCTCCCAATTCTTTGAGCCTTTTCGCTTCCTCGAGAGTTGCATTTGGATTTTCTTAATCTTCTCAAGGGAGTTCTCCAAGAAGAGCGGATTCTCGAAGGCGTTCCCATCACTGTCCACGGCGAAGTGCTTAACCCCGAGGTCTATTCCCACGACTTTTCCAGTCTTTGGAAGCGGCTTTGGTTCCTCCTCAACTTGGAAGATGGCATACCACTTACCACTTTTCGTTCTCTTAATGATGACGCCCTTCACTTTCCCCTTAATCCTGCGATGAAGCTTAATGGAGAATTCGCCAATTTTTGAGAGGTGTAGTCTTTTCCGTTCTTCATCGAGCTTGAAACCACTCTGGTTGTAGTTTAGAATCTTCCAACTGTGGGGGGAAGTCTTGTACCGTAGTTTTCCGACTTTGTAGCCTTTTCTCCCGAGTTCATTCAGGCCTTTTAAGTTCGACCAGAGTTGATGGTTCACCATTTGGAGGACTTTGGAATACACTTTGTTGAGTTCAGGATTTTCTTTCTTCAGCTCGACGATGAGTCTTTGCGTGTCGTATTTCTTGAGATTTGGGTTCTCCCGCTTGGCTTTCAATAACTGGTTGTAGAGCCATCTGCACAATTCCATGTGCTGGCGCATTATTTCCTGCTGGGTCTTTGATGGGTAAATGCGGAAGCGGTAAGAGGTTATCACTCCTTTTCACCCTGACTCTCGACGTATGCCTTGAGAACGTCGAGCGTCACTTGGCCTGAGGTGGCGAGGAAGTATGAGGGTGACCAGAAAGCGTTTCTCCACAGTCTCTCTTTCACTTCGGGGAAGTTTCTGCGTATTTCTCGTGAGGTTATGGTTTTAAGGGCGTTGATGTATTTCGGTATGTTGAGGGTGGGTTTTGCCTTGAAGAGTATGTGAACGTGATCTTGGTCGGTTTCTATGGCGAGGATTTCTACCTCATGCGTTTCTGAGATTTCATGGATTTTCTGTTTCAGAAAATCTATTATTCTGTCGTCCGTAAAGACCTTCCTCCGGTATTTAATGACTAAAATTAAGTGGTAATACAGTGCATAGACTGAGTGAGCTCCCCTATCAAGTTTGTATTTCATAGTTACACCACAATTACTGTAACCATAAAAGTATTTAAGGGTTTCGGGCTTTCATTCCCCTCCCTCTCGGAAGGGGACTTCCCGCCCGAT
>JACIXO010000274.1 GCA_014360385.1 Actinomycetota bacterium
GGCCTATAGTTCCTACATTTATATGGGGTTTTGTTCTTTCAAATTTTTGCTTAGCCATCTTGGTATCCTTTCGTTTATAAATTAATTTTGGTAGCGGTGATTGGATTCGAACCAATGACCCCACGGGTATGAACCGTGTGCTCTAACCAACTGAGCTACACCGCCACCAGCTTCAAGAACAAATCTAAAATCTTTCAATACATACAATACAAATATATAAATATAGAAGCAGAATCTGTAATCAGATATTTACTGGTCAGGTATTTATTATAATAATTTTTTCCTATTTTTGAAGTAAAGATAGAACTCCTCAAAATGGAGCCCGCGACCGGACTTGAACCGGTGACCCTTTCCTTACCGAGGAAATGCTCTACCAACTGAGCTACACGGGCTTTTCTGGTGGAGGAGGGAGGATTCGAACCTCCGAAGGCCTACGCCGGCAGATTTACAGTCTGCTCCCTTTGACCACTCGGGAACTCCTCCACACAAACTTACTCACACCAGTAAGTTTACACCAAAACCTATAAGACCTATTAACCAGGCCCCTTGTTAAAACAACCAATCCGGTATTTTTTTACAAACCCTTTCACTTTTAAACCAGCTATGGAGCCGGCGATCCGACTCGAACGGACAACCTGCTGATTACAAGTCAGCTGCTCTACCAGTTGAGCTACACCGGCTTCCTTCAGAAACCCCTTGAATTTTGCTTAAATATTATCTAAAGCAGTTGAAATTATGTCAAGGCTTCTTTGCATCAAAGCCTCTAACGCTTTGTCTCTTGTTTAAAAAACAGAATTACACATTCATACACCACATCTTCTTATCATCCTCTCATTTGCAATCTTCCACCAGCCTATGTAATTCAAAGAGTTAATCTTCCCTGAGTTTCTCAATAGCCAGCTTTATGGCTCCATCTACTGGATTTTTCATAAGAGGCATAAACACAATCTGGGGAAACTTCTTTTTAAGCTTTTGCATCAGCACACCTTTGAAATACTTCTCACACTTAAACACATTTCCTACAAACACGAGCTCAAACTTTTTATCTATAAGATTTAACTTTCTGGCCACAGCCTCCACTGAAATCACTGCCTCGGAGGCCTCCTCATCTAATATTTTTATGCTTATTTGATCACCCATTTCTGCTGTTCTACACACAGTCTTTGCCAAAGCTGCAATTCTGTCCTTCGAAAAGGGCTTACTATAGGTCCACCTGATGAGATCGCGGATATTCTCAAGGCCCAAATCCTCCAATATGGTCCTCGAAAGGAGAGTCAAATCATCTCTCCCATCATAAGCTCGCATAACTGCCTTTAAAGCCTTGAGACCAATTTCATATCCACTTCCTTCATCGGCAAGGATATAATCCCATCCATTTGCTTTAGCCTCCCTGCCTTCCTCGTTTACCCCGTAACAGTTCGAGCCAGTGCCGCAAATAAGTATAATTTTATTTCTACTATCGCTTCCTGCGGCAAGGCCTATCACTGTGTCGTTATACATGAAAGTTCTTTGCGGATCGAGATAGTCTTTTAGCTTTGAATTAAATATTATCTTACGAAAGACTTTCTCATCTTCTTCTGAGTCATTTCCAGCAAGTCCAAAACAGGCACCTTTAAAAACAAACCTGGTGCCCTGTAAACCCTTTACTTTCTCAATTGCAGAGAATACCGCTTGATTCAAGTTTTCAATAGCTTTTTCTACTCCCACACTCTTGTAATTGCAAGACTTAGAAACAGATTCTGAGAGTTTTCTACCCTCAAGATCTGATATCTGGACGCTGGTTTTGGTTCCACCCCCATCCACTCCTAATATGTAGTCCATTTTATCTCCATTTCCTCCACTTCTATATTCATATTCTTTATTTATATTATCTATTTATATTATCTTTATTTATATTACTTTACTATTATTCCTACCACCCAAGTATCTGGCGAAGACTTAAGACTTTGTGCCACCCTTATTCTACTTTAATATAGAAACATTTCTTTTTTCGTAATAAAAACAAACTATTAGACCAAGCTGGGTGATTTAAGAAAACCTCTCTCTGCCTCCATCACGGAATTGAAGATGCTTACCTTTTATATTACTTACATTCTAAAGATAGTCAATAAAGCATGCAAAGAACCGGGTTTAAAATTCCTGCCACTTTAGATATAATTTCTATCAGGATGGATTTTGGAAATTTTGGAAAAATTCTAATATTTA
>JACIXO010000275.1 GCA_014360385.1 Actinomycetota bacterium
TCTTACCCTTCTGGTGCGAGGAGTCAACGGAGGGTTGAGAGTGGAATAGGAAAGAAGAAAGATGGTAAAAAAAATGAAGTGAATGGCAATATGGAGGGCAATATAGTAATAGGTGGAATCGCCAAAGGTTCAGGGATGATAGCTCCAAATATGGCTACGATGCTTGCTTTTATTTCAACTAACGTTAGTATCTCAAGTGAGCTACTGGATAAACTTCTTCTGGAAGGTGTGGAAAGAACTTTTAACTGCATAACTATAGATGGTTGTCAAAGCACGAATGATATGGTTCTGGTTCAAGCAAACGGAGAAAGCAGGATAAGTATAAGTGAGGATGATGGGGAACTATTTAATAGTTTTAAGGAAGCATTATTTTTTGTTCTTGAAGATCTTGCAAAGAAAATTGTGATGGATGGTGAGGGTGCCACCAAGTTTATAGAAATAGAAGTCGTAAATGCCCTGACAAGGGAAGAGGCCAAAAAAGTAGGAATGAAGATTGCAAATTCTATGCTATTTAAAACAGCTATGTTTGGCGAAGATCTAAACTGGGGGAGGATTAATGCAGCGATAGGTTCTGCGGATGTCCAGTTTGATCCTTCCGGACTCGACATATATCTTGGGGGTGTTCTAATTGTTAAAAATGGAATTGAGCATAACTTCAATAGGAAACTGGCTTCCAATTTAATGAGGAAAAGGGAAATTTTCTTTAAAGTAGATTTGAAAGAAGGAAAGGAAAATTGCAGGGTTTGGACAACTGACCTTTCGCATGATTATATTAAAATAAATTCTTTCTATCATACCTGATAGCTATCCCTGATAAATTTGAAAATAACCCTGAAACGGAAAAAAATTGTTTTCTGGAGGATAAAAGTTTTCAGGAGGATAAAAAATGAACCAGGATGAAAACAGGAATGAAAAAGTAATTTATGATGAAATAGAGTATTATTCTTATGATTACAGCAGTGATAGAGATTTGGATAGTAAGGCATATCTTAGCAAGGTAGAAGTCTTATTAGAGTCTCTTCCTTATATAAAAGAATATTTTGACAGTATTGTGGTTGTAAAAATTGGCGGTAGTATGATGGAAAATGATTCCATTTTGCAGAGCGTTCTTGATGATATTGTTCTTATGAAATATGTAGGTATAAAAGTAGTTCTTGTTCACGGCGGGGGTAGGAAAATAACCAAATTAATGGAGGAAAAGGGGATAAAGGTAGAATTCGTAGATGGACTAAGGGTAACAGGTAAAGATGCCATAGATATTGTAAAGATGGTTTTAATAGGAGATATAAATACGAAAATTGTTTCCTTATTGAATAAACATGGAGAGATTGCTATTGGAGTTTCAGGAAATGATGCTAATTTTATTAAATGCAGAAAAAAATACTATGAGAAAGATGGTAGGAAGGTAGATCTGGGGTTTGTTGGAGAAATAGAGGCTATAGATTCTGATTTTATTACAAATATTTTAAACAATGGCTACATTCCTGTGGTAGCTTCGCTTGGAGCAGATAACTCCGGCAATATTTATAATGTTAATGCAGATACCTGTGCCTGTGATATAGCTAGCTCTTTGAAAGCCAGAAAGTTGGTATTACTTACAAATGTTGATGGAATCTTCAAGGAAGTAGAAGGTAGGCCAAAACTTATATCAAAATTGAGCTCAAAAAAATGCATGCAATTGATAGACACAGGTGAAATAAGTTCTGGTATGATACCAAAAGTTAAGGCTTGCATAAATGCTCTGAAGATGGGAGTGGAGAGAACCCACATTTTAAATGGAACGAAAGAGCATTCTATATTGGTGGAAATTTTCACCGATAGAGGGATTGGTACAATGATTCTGGAATAGCTTACTCAAATACTCAAAACATGAGGGAACACACTAAATTAAGCTTTCAAGAAGCATTCAAGTTGTCTTAACAAAAAGTTGGAAGCATAAAGAAACTCATTCATAGTAAATAGGCATGAATGGATGAGGGATATTAGGGGGAATTAGGGGGATAATAATTATGGGTAGAGATCTAAATTTAGAGATTTTTGAACAAGGAAACAGGTATTTGATGGCCACTTACGAGAGGCTCCCAGTTGTATTTGTTAAGGCAAAAATGAATTATCTCTGGGATGCCTCTAAGAAAAAGTACATTGATTTTATAGCCGGGTATGGTTGTCTTAATGTTGGTCACAGCAATCCCTATGTGGTTAATA
>JACIXO010000276.1 GCA_014360385.1 Actinomycetota bacterium
AAGCCAAATTTTTCAGATAAATCATTGAATACTGTTGCCACCGATGCCGGGGAGTCTGTAAAGCCAGGGGATTCAATAACTTACATTATAAATTATGAAAACAGTGGGATTCGAACAGTAGATGAGTTAAGAATCATAGCCAGAGTTCCTGAAAACACCCAATTTTTGAAGGCTAACAAAAAAGTAGATATCAGGCAAGACAAAAAAGAACTGACTTTTGTTGTTGACCAGAACATACGCAGAGGCGAGAAGGGGAGTGTTAGTTTTACAGTGGAAGTAGATAAGCCTCTCGATAATGGTGTTTTAGTTGTCCTGGATAAGGTTCTTTTTGATTATAAGATAAAAAATAAAAGCTATAGTGAGGCTATTGAGGCAAACTTAAGCTGTAAAGTAACAAGTTCACCAAAATTTGATAGTTTCAGCGTGGAGGCTGTAGATGAAAATGGGGGCTATTTGCGGCGAGGTGATGTTGTTGATTACATTATAAGGTTTAAAAATACAGGCGATATGAATGCTACAGGAGTTAATGTAAAAACCACATTAACTGATAATGTAACTATTATCAGGGAATCAATCACAAATAATGGAGAAGTTTTAAATGATGAAATCATGTGGCAAATTGGTGATTTGGTAGTAAACAAACCTTATTATCTTAGCTTTAAAGTGAAAGTGAAAGATAATCTGGCAGATGGCGAAGCTATTATAAATGTAGCTTTGCTTTCCTGCAATCAGGAAGTAAATGAGGAAAAGTCGGTAGAAAGTAAAGTCAAGTTATTTCCAGATTTCTCGACATCTGAAGTATTTTTGTATGATTTAAATGGCGGTTATCTCTGGGCAGGAGAGACAATTAGGGCAAAGGTAGTATTGCGAAATACAGGTGAAAAGGTGGCTGAGAGCTACAAACTTATTTGTCCTATTCCTAATGGTGTAACCTACATAAGTAAATCTGGAACCCCTGAAGGTATCAGATGGAGTGATGAGATAAGAGGTCTTGTGTGGGATTTAGAAAATTTGGAGGTAGGCCAGGAAAAAGAAATAACTTTTGACATGAGAGTTAATGATGACCTTCTATATAAAGGTGGAAATATTTCTACAAATTTTAAGATTCAATCTGAGGACAATGAAATAGACATACCTTCTAAAAGTATTGCGGTTAAAAAACGTGTTAATATGACTATTGTTGCTATGGGAGATTCACTAATAGCTTATTCTAATTGGGTTCAGGAATTTGATAATCTTTTAGAATCTACTTATCCATATGCTGACTACAATACCATTGCCAGCGGAGTTCCTGGTGAAATGGCCTTCCAGGGAGCCAGGAGATTTGATTCTAGTGTCGCACCCTACCATCCAAGCATTATAATAATTGCATATGGCACTAACGATGCAGGAGGTTCATTGAGCAGGTTTGCCAGCAATCTGGAGGAGTTAGTCATAAAGTCAAGAAAGTTAGGTGCAACTGTATTTTTGAATCTTATAGGTCCACTTGTAGGACCTAAATGGACAGGCAAACAATCTTATCCAGAATATAACAATGCAATCAGACAAATTGGTTCAAAATATGGCATTCCTGTGATAGATGTTCTGACTCCTCTTTCTCAGGATCCTGGTAGATATCTTTCGGATGGCTGTCATTATACTCCTGAAGGAGCAAGTGTAGTTGCTCAAACAGTCTTTAGTGCAGTCAGACAATATCTTGATGATATAGGTGACAGGAGAAGATAGAGCATGGATATAAGTTATTTTCTATCGGTTGTAATTCCTATTTACAACGAAGAGCATAGAATAAAGGATACATTGGAAAGAGTGGTTAGCTATCTCTCAGAAAAGAATTTTAACTGGGAGTTGATTTTGGTTAATGATGGGAGCACTGATAGGTCAGTTGATATAATTGAGAAATTTAAGCAGAAATCAGAAAACAGTTTTGTGAATTCCAATACTGGAAGCTATAGAGTAATAATTCTAAACAATAATGAAAATAGAGGTAAAGGATATGCAGTAAGAAAAGGCATCCTTAATTCTTGCGGGAGATACGTTTTGTTTACTGATGCAGATAACTCTGTTCCTATAGAGGAGGTTGAAAAACTTCTTAATTATTTAAATGATGGCTTTGACATAGCCATAGGCTCTAAAGGCTTGAGAGAATCGATGGTTATAAAACCAAGGTTAATACGATGGTA
>JACIXO010000277.1 GCA_014360385.1 Actinomycetota bacterium
AATTGGACCTGCCGACATTGTAGTTTTTAGAGATTCAAAGAAAAAGATTCAGGAGAATATTTGGATAATTGTTGAGACTAAAAGAAAGGATAGAACGGACGGAATAGATCAACTCAAAAGTTATCTTTCTCCATGTAAAGGAGCAAAGTTTGGCGTATGGTTCAACGGTTCAGATATAGCCTACCTTGAAGTGCTTGATAGACCTCCCTATTTTAAAGAAGTTTTTAAAATCCCAAAATATGGTGAGACTACAATACACCTTCCTTTAAAGAAAGATTTAAAACCAGCACCAGAATTAAAAAGTGTCTTTGAAACCTGCCACAATTACATCTATGCTAATGAGGGTTTACTTAAAGAAAAAGTATTTAATGAAGTCCTTAAACTTATTTTTATAAAAATGGTGGATGAGAAAAGTGCCAATCCTCAATGTGAATTTGGTATAACTCGAGAAGAAGAAGAACAAATAAGAGAAGGTAAAGATAGTCCATTTATTAAAAGAATACTTAACTTGTTTGAAAGAGTAAAAACAGAATATAAAGATGTTTTTGATCCTCATGAACAAATCAATCTTAAGCCTATAACTCTTGCCTTTGTAGTCAGTCAGCTACAGGATTATAGTCTTATCAAAACACCAGCAGATATAAAAGGAACCGCTTTCCAAACATTTGTATATGCCCATCAGCGAGGAGAAAGAGGAGAATTCTTTACACCTTATCCTATTGTTGAGCTTGCTGTTAAAATGCTTGACCCTAAAGATTACGAATTAGTCCTTGATCCTGCTTGTGGTTCAGGAGGATTTCTTATTCAGGCTATGAAACATGTATGGGATACAATTGATAAAAACAGACCTGACTTAGAAGAAAAGACAAGACTGGATATGAAAGTCAGATACGCTCATACTTACATAAGAGGAATTGATATAAATCCTGACCTTGCTAAGGTGGCAAAAATGCATATGGTTCTTTATGATGATGGACATACAGGAATATTTGCTGAGAATGCCCTTGAGGAGTTTTCCCGGATTGAAGAAACAACGAGAGGACCAAGCCAAATTACAAAAGAATGTGCAGATATTGTAATGACTAATCCACCTTTTGGAAGTAAAGGTAAAATCACTGATAAAAGAATTCTTAGACAATTTGAACTTGGGTATAAATGGAAATATGATAAGAAATCTGGAAAATGGATAAAGACAGACCAGCTTCAAAACGGACAAACTCCAGAAATACTATTTATTGAGCGTTGTCTTCAATTTCTTAAAGATGGTGGAAGAATGGCAATAGTTTTACCGGATGGAATATTGAATAATGCTTCACTTGGCTATGTAAGAGAATTTATTCAACAAAAAGCAAGAATACTTGCTGTAGTGTCCATGCCAGTAGGAACATTTATGCACGCAGGAGTTAATCCTAAAACCAGCATTCTATTCTTACAGAAACTTAATCCAAAAGAACTTAAAAAATTGAAATCTCAGAACTATCCGATTTTTATGGCAGTAATAGAAAAAGTAGGATATGATCTTAATTCAAAAACTCCGAAGATTCTTTATAAGAAGGACAACCGAGGTAATATAATCCGCGATGACAATGGCGAACCGATTATTGACACTGATGTTCCAGAAGTTATAGAAGCATTTGAAGAATTTAAAAGAAAGCATACTTTAGGTTTTTAAAAGGAGAATATCATGATTATTTCTGAAATAAAATACAGCCAAATGAACAAAAGATTAAGATTTGATGCTGAACACTATCAGCCTCTTTTTCTTAAGACCGAGGAAATACTTAAAAAAGTAAAGAGTGTCCCTTTAAGAGAAATAGCTAGCTTTTCAAAACTTAGAAAAAATCCTGAACAAGAACCTGAAAAGGAATTTAAATATATAGATATTAGCAATGTGAACATTTTTACAGGAGAAATCAAAGTTCAGATTCTTAAAGGATACGAAGCCCCTACAAGAGCAAGAAAAGTTGTCAGAAAAGACGATATAATCCTCTCCACTGTAAGACCAAATAGAAATGCAGTAGCCATAATACCTGAAGAATTAGATAATGAAATGTGTTCTACCGGTTTTGCAGTAATTAAGGCAAAGAAAGTATTACCCCACTATTTATTTGCATTTCTCAAAACAAAATATGCAATAAACCAACTTATAAGATTTACTATGG
>JACIXO010000278.1 GCA_014360385.1 Actinomycetota bacterium
GAACTAGAGTATATGCTGCATCTACATCTGAGAGATAACTCCAAACAAAAACCATAGCAGTACAAGGAGCAGCTCCTAAAAGAACAGCACCAGCTAAATATTCAGTAGCTAATGAAGAAGATATAAATCTACCAAAAACAATTTTAAAGAAAAAAAGTGCTATTAAATACATAGTAAATGGCTTGATAGCCCAGTTTGTGACTGTTGTAACTGTTAAGCCTTTAGGCTTTTTAGTAGCATTTACTATACTCGAAAAATCAATCTTTAGCATCATCGGATAAATCATAAGCCAGATAAGTATAGCAACAGGTATTGAAACGTGAGCATACTCAAGTTTACTCAAAGCACCTGGAAATGCTGGAAAAAATCTACCTATTGCAACACCTGCTACTATGCACAAAATTACCCAGATAGACAAGTATTTCTCAAAAAAACCTAATCCTTTACCCCTATTTTCTACTTTCTCTTTTATTACCATAATTTCTTCACCTTTAAGCTACAAAAAGTTATCTATTTATATATTTATCTATTCATTTCTTTATAAATTGTCTGTTATTTAGTTAAATATACTCCTCCTTAATTACACTTTCTATCTCATCAACTGTAGGTATTTTGCCTGAAAATTTGACCTCCCCATCTATTGCTAAAGCTGGAGTAGCAACTACTCCAAAGTCAATAATCTTATTTATATCAGTTACTTTTTCTATTTCTGCCTCTACGCCAAGCCTTTTTAAAGCCTCTCTTGCATTTGCTTCAGTCTGTTTACATCTGGGACAACCTGTTCCAAGTATTTGAATTTTCATTTTACATTACCTCCTTTATTTATTTTTTTATCCATTTTTATTTCATTGGCAAAACAAATACCTTCCCCCAATAGCACAAATTTCAACCTCCTGGTCACTTATAACCTTATATAAACCTTACTTCACCTTTTATCCAAAGAAGTGACCAAAGAACATCCCTGTAAAGGTAGCCATTATTATAACCAAAAGTACGTAAGCCAGTGTCTTCTTTGCTCCCATAATTCTTCCAATAACTATCATATTTGGAAGAGAAAGAGCTGGTCCTGCAAGCAAAAGAGTTAGCGCAGGTCCTTTACCCATCCCAAGCTCCATAAATGCTTTAATTATTGGAACTTCAGTTAGCGTTGAAAAATACATAAGTGCACCGAATACTGATGCAATAAAATTTGCCCTTATACTATTACCTCCAACCCAATGCTCTACAATGCTTTGAGGAAGAAAATACTTTATAATTCCTGCTATAAATACTCCTGCAAGAAGAATTGGGAATATTTGTAGTGCTAACTTTCCAGTTTCTTTCATCCAGTCTTTAAGTTCAGGTTTTTTAAAACTAAATATTAAAACTAAAATAAGTATACATAGAGATATCCCGGCATAAATCCATTTTTTTCCTGCACCAAATACTAATATACCAATAAGTGATAGGAAAAAAATAACACTTATCCATGCCGGTTTCTTATAAGTTTCTTTTTCAAATGTTTTAAATATATTGTCATTTGCTTCTAATTTCTGTCTTTCTTCTTTTATCCAGATTAAAGCCATAATTAGTCCAATAATAACGGAAAATGCGATAGCACCAATTGCCCTCGCTATCCCAAGATCGTATCCCAATAACCTGGCAGAATAAACAATTGCAAGAATATTAATAGCAGGTCCTGAATAAAGAAATGCAATAGCAGGTCCAAGGCCAGCACCTCTTTTTCTTATTCCTGCAAAGAGAGGAAGAATCGTGCACGAACATACTGCTAAAATAGCTCCTGAAACTGAGGCTACACTATACGCAAGCCATTTATTAGCTTTAGGTCCAAAATATTTAAGTATTGCACCTTTAGATACAAAGACAGCAATAGCTCCCGCTATAAAGAAAGCTGGTACAAGACATGTTAGCACATGGGCAGATAAATATTCTAAAAGTGCCTGCCAACCACTAATCAAAGATTCAAGAAAAATCGACATATATATTCTCCCCCTTTACTTTTTGCAAATTTGAATTCTATTTGTCTTACCAGCTTTATCACAATCATCCCTAATTTGCTCATCTCCTTTTAAACTATCCAGAATAGAATTAATTAATGCTTTAATATCTTCATCTACATCTCTTCTAAGGTAATAATTTACCAG
>JACIXO010000279.1 GCA_014360385.1 Actinomycetota bacterium
GGATAGGTATTTTTTTATAAAAATGCCTAATCAAGTCCTTTGATATCCCAGCATCCCGTGGCCTCCCGGGCCCGGGAGAAATAACAATTTTTGATGGCGCCATTTCCTCAATATCAGCTAGACTGATTTTATCATTTCTTACTACCTTTATGTTTTCACCCAGAATGCCAAGATACTGAACGAGATTGTAGGTAAAGGAGTCATAATTGTCTATCATCAATATGTCTATAGATTTTTTATTTACTTGTTTTGTAATTTCCACTATGCTCATTTACTATTTTTTGGGTCAATAAACTCTCACACAATCAATATTGTACCTTGAAACTTTTAATTTTATCAACTATTGCTTCCGTCATTTCGAGGGTTCCTACCGCAGTATGGTTATCGCTTCCTGGTTTGAGATCATAAGTTACATATTTTCCTTCCTTTATTACTTCAGCAATAGCTTTTTCCATTACATCAGCACATTCATTTTCTCCTATATACTTTAGCATAAGCACTGCAGATAGCATCATCGCAGTAGGATTTACCTTATTCTTTCCTTTATACTTGGGAGCACTACCATGGGTAGGCTCAAAAAGAGCAATTTCATCGCCTATGTTTGCTCCTGGAGCAACACCAAGACCACCCACAAGTCCTGCAGCAAGATCGGAAACTATATCCCCATAAAGATTTGGCAAAACTAATACATCATAAAACTGGGGCTTCTGGACAAGTTGCATACACATATTATCTACTATTCTGTCCTCTGACTCGATATCCTGGTAATCCGAGGCTATTCTTTTGAAAACATCTAGAAATAGACCATCTGAATATTTCATTATATTAGCCTTATGTACACAGGTCACCTTTTTTCTATTGTTCTTACGAGCATATTCAAAGGCAAACCTTATAATTCTTTCGCTTGCTCCAATTGAAATTGGCTTTATGCTTATTCCACTATCCTTCCTTATATCCACATCTTTTCTCTCCTTTATGAAATTAATAAGTTCAATGGCCTCACTACTACCACACTCAAACTCAACCCCAGCATATAAATCTTCAGTATTTTCTCTTATTATCACAATGTCTACTCCCTCGTACCTGCTACTAATTCCAGGGTAATTTTTGCAAGGCCTGACACAGGCATATAAGTCGAAAAACTTTCTTAAGGCCACATTTACGCTTCTAAAGCCAGTCCCTACAGGCGTGGTAATAGGACCTTTGATTCCCACCCTGTTTTTCTTTAGAGAATCAATTACTCTCTGAGGAAGAACTGTTCCCTCCCTCTCATAGACTTCAGCTCCAGCATTTACCACTTCCCATTCTATGTCTGCACCTGTAGCTTCCACTACTCTTACCATAGCTTCGGTTATTTCAGGACCTATTCCATCTCCTGGTATCAAAGTTATTGTACGTTTTATTGTTTCCTTTTCTATACCTTTTGAAGCTTGCTTCTGCATTGATATTTTACAGGGAAAATCCTTTATTCTTTCTTATATGCTCCACAAGTCCACCATCAGAGAGAATCTTAATCATAACAGGTGGAAGGGGATTGAAAGCTATTTCTATGCCTCTGGTAATATTCTTCACAATTCCTCTACCTAGATCTATTTCCAACAGGTCTCCTTCTTCTATTTTATCCGTGTCACACACAAGGGCAGGAAGGCCGATATTTATGCAATTCCTGAAAAATATTCGAGCGAAAGACTTAGCCAGGATAGCACCCACCCCACAGAGCTTAATTACTGCAGCAGCATGTTCCCTGCTGGAGCCAAGACCAAAGTTCTTCCCGGCCACAACAAAATCTCCAGGCTTTACCTCTTCAGTAAACGATGGATCCGCATCTTCCAGGGTATGCTTTGCCAGTTCAGCTAGATTAGAGCGAAGATGAAAATATCTCCCTGGAGCAATTAAATCTGTGGAAATGTCATCCCCAAATTTAAAGCTTTTGCCCTTCAATATCTCTTTGCTATCATTAGCTTTTTCCATCTTGGCTTCTTCCTGGCTTCTTCCCAGTTTGTCTCTAACTTCTTCCACTTGATTTCTCTTTAACTTCTTCTACTTGAGTATCTTTTTGGCATACCTTTTAATCGATAAACTTCCCACCCTATAAGGCTCTGGTTTTCTATTGTTTTTGTTTCCTCTTCTA
>JACIXO010000028.1 GCA_014360385.1 Actinomycetota bacterium
AACACCTGGCAACTTCTCCTTGATATGAACCCCATCATTTGGACACAAAATAAGCTAAGTTAGTGTCAATTGATGAGACTTTATTTTAGGTGTACTATCTAAAGGATGTGTTTACACATATAAAATATTGCTATGTCATTTTTCCTGACTTCCGCATTTTTTATAAAAATTAAGATTAAATCAGTCTTTTCATGGGCACTACAATTTCTTTATTATGTAGGGGGTTATTGTTTTTTTAATCTTTAAAACTTCATATATTTTCCTTGCATCAGCTGACATTCTTGAAGGAAGGCCATATCTTATTTTTCTTTTCTTATCAAAAAGTATTGAGGTTTGTACCTTGACTAAAGTTTGTCTTATTCTCTCAGGTGACATCTTCTTGTATAGTAGTCTTACTGTTTATGTTAGTCTAAATATACCCCACTATTTCAGTTGAAAATTCCCCCACTAGTTAAATAATATCCTCTATGTAATTAAGAATATAAACAATATTACATAGAGGGAGACAAGAGGAATGATAAAATTGATGGACAAACAAAAAATAATAATAATGAACACAAATGAAGGAAAATCTCAAAGGCAGATATCAAGAAAGCCAAATATTGACAGAAAAACAATAAGGAAATATTTAAGGGAATATGAGCAAAAGAAAAATGAATTGCTTATGGCAAAACCTTAATGAAAATTCAATATTAATACCTGAGATATGCAGCAAACCCAGATATAATTCATTTTCGCGTAAAAAGATAAAAGCTAACTAGCAAGATAATTGCTAAGATTAAATTTTATCTTAGCAAGAACCAGCAAAAAAGAGCAAAAGGTAGAACAAAACAAGTAAAGGCTAAAATTGATATCTACGAAGCGCTAATAGAAGATGGATATGACATTGGTTATACAACTGTAGTAATAAGAGAAATTCAAAGAGAAGAAAAAGAAGCATATATAAGGCAGGAATATTTACCAGGAAAGGTTGCTTAATTTTTGACTTAAGGGCAAGTAAAACTAATAATTGCAGGTAGGCTTGAAAAATTTGAAATGTCTATATTTACTGCTGCAAAATCTAACTTCAGGGATGCTGATATTTACTACAGCCAAAAAGCAGAATCATTTTTAGATGCCCATGTAAATTTCTTTGAAGATGTTGGTGGAGTATTTAGCCAAATTGTTTATGATAATACAAAGGTTTAAGTTTAAAAAATTTGTAGGAAAAAATGAAAGGCAGATAACTTAATAAGCTTTTAAAACTATCTATATATTACGGATTTTCTCCTAGGTTTACAAATACAGCCAGACCAAATGAAAAAGGTCATGTTGAAAAAAGTGTAGAATACATAAGAAGAAAAGTATTTTCAAAACGTTGCAAGTTTTCCTCATATGAGGAAGCAAGGTCTTATTTAAAAGAAGAACTTGCAAATCTAAACTTAAGGCCACAGGTTCTACAAAATGGCAGATCTGATAATGAAATTTTGGCTTAAAGAGAGGTCACATCTTTTACCAAAACCTCCAAAATATGACAGTTAAAAGATTATCAGAGCACAGGGTAAATAAATATTCCTGCATTACTGTAGATAACTGCTACTATTCTGTTCCTGATAGTCTTGTTGGTGAGTTTGTACTTGTAAAAACATATACAGATAAGATTTTATGATATTATGGGGATGTTTTAGTAGCAGATCACAAAAGATTATATAGCAGTAGACAGTGGCAAATAGACATTTCTCATTTTACTAAAACCCTGTCAAGAAAACCTTGTGCACTTACCTTAAAGTGTTGCTTTTAGTCAAATGGAATCCAAACTTTTAGACATATACAATAAATACTACAGGGGAGCTTAAAAAAAAGCACTACTTGAGCTTATTGAACTTACAAAGAAAGTTGAAATTGATAAAGTAGAAGCTTAAAATATCTGAACTTGAAAAATTAAAACTAAAAGAAATAACCACAGATATAAGATAGTAACAATATGCCAGAGGGTAAAATTGCCCATAGAAGATAAAGCCATTAAAAAGATTGGAGAAATAGAGAATATCTCCATGCAAATTCTTAGTTTATACGGAAAGCTTCTCAATGAAGATAAGCTAGTATCTATAGAGGTGAGATAAATGAAAAACAGAAAAGATTTAATTAAAGACATAATAGAATATTCAAAAGAATTAAGACTGCCACAAGTAAGAAAATATATTAAAGACAATATAGAGGATGCTATAAAAAATAATTTAAGCTATGAGCAGTTTCTTTGCAGCTTGCTTCAAAAAGAATATGATTCAAGAATTTAAAAATGGAAAATTGAACAGAATAAGAATTGCATCATTTCCTGCTAAAAAATAACTTGAGTATTTAAAGGTAGAAGAGCTGCCACAATATGCTCAAAGAAAGCTAAATATATTAAAAACCTTAGATTTTGTAAAAAATGGTCAGAATGTGATTTTTTATGGTTCTCCGGGAACGGGTAAGACTCATATTGCAATTGGTCTTGGAATAAAAGCATGTCTTGCAGGATATCGTGTATTTTTTACAACGGTGCCTCTTCTTACCAGTGAGCTAAAGGAAGTAAGAGGAGCATCAACTCTTCGTTTATTTGAACTCAGGTTTGAAAAGTATAATCTGGTTATTGCTAATGAGCTAGGCTACATTTCATTTGATAAGGAAGGATCAGAACTACTGTTTGCTAACTTATCACTTAGAGCAGGAAGAAAATCAACAATAATTACAACTAGTCTTTCATTTGAGCGCTGGGATGAGATATTTTGCTGGTCCTGTAATTTACTTTAAGCCATGATAGATAGACTTACTCATAAGTCCTATATGGTTAATATGAATGGACCATCTTATAGAATGAAGGAGACAAAAGAGTGAATGGCAAAACATAAGGAGGTGGGGGATTTTTTAAGTTGAAGAAGGTGGTAAAGAGGTAAATATTAAGATTTAAAGGAAAAAATGAATCACTACAATCGATTGACAATAAAATTTACTATTTATAGATAAATTGTACTATCTAAGCTTGGTGTTTACACTTTATGTTAAAATTATCTGTCAAATGGGAAGAGCCACAATGCTCCATTGTTATGTACTGTTACATACAACATAAAATTAAGCTTATTTATCTATGTTTGTAACAATCTTAGGTGTTTAATATGCCTTACTAAATTTCATATAAAAATGCCCTGTTTCTAACTGTAAACAGATCTCTTAGATTGTACATATTATTCTTTATTAATATGCTTTATTTCTTATGCTCTTTCTAAACATTATGCTCTTTCTAAACAATTGCATAATAGGTTTCTAAATAGTTAAATTCATTTCCTTTCTAACAATAAAATCAAGAACTGACAGAAAGTAAATTGAAGCAGTTTCTGACCTTAAGATATTTTCTCCGAGGTTTATTCTTAAACAGCCTTTACTTTCCAGAAGCAAAATTTCTTCCCATTCAAAACCTCCTTCAGGACCTATTATATAAGCAATTTTTCTTTTTCTTGCTCCGGTTTTTGCCCCACTGTGATTTAAAGTACTGTTATTCCCATCTTTTTCTCTTTCACATAGTAGATAAAAAATATCATATTCAGATACATTAATCTCGTTAATCCAGAGAGGCTTTAGAATTTCAGGAATAAAATCTCTTTTACATTGCCTCGAGGCTTCTTCTGCAATCTTCTGCCATCTTGAAACTTTTTCTTCAATTTTTTCTAAATCAGTCTTACCCATAACCGCCCTTCTGGTATACACTGGAACTATCTTATCTATGCCTATTTCAGTAGTTTTTTGGATCGCAAGTTCCATTGCATTTCTCTTCAATATACTCAAGAATAAAGCTAACTCTGGAACCTTTTTCTCAATTACTGTTTTATACTCTATAGCTAGAAGAGCTTCATTCCTGCTTATACTTAAGATAGAGGTTTTATATCTGTACCTTTCGTTATCAGAGACCTCAATGAATTCCCCTTTTCTGGCTCTCAGCACATTTGCAAGGTGATTCAAATCTCTACCCTTAATTATTACTTTATCCCCAGATATGATACAATCAGGCCCTGTAAAAAAATATGGATGGCTCATTCTTAATGTTACCTGGCATTATGATTAGATCGTTATGATTATTATGTTTTGCGCTGGTTAATAGCTGATGAAAGCATCTCCAATTCCATGATAGGGATAAAGATAAACCTTCAGATGGTTTTTGTAAGTCACCCAGCCTGATCCAATAATCTGTTTTTTCATCCCGGGAAAAGAGATGCTTTCATAGCTGGTTAATAGGTTGACTTATATGTATACTTAATACTATGGAAACTTCTCCCCGGGATAACCTAAAGGCCAGGAGTACGGATGACACCAAAAAGTTGGATTACTTCCTGAAAGCATTTTTTACATTGTTGAAAAAACTAGAAGTCCCATTTCCCACAACTTCTTCTCTACCCTCAGCAAATTTTTTCAGAAGAGCTATTTCTTCAGGTGTAAGATCGGTTGGAACTTTCACATTCACATTAACAACATGGTCACCACGGCCATATCCATCCAGCCTTGGTATGCCTTTGGATCTAAGAACTATTTTAGTTCCTGGCTGAGTTCCAGGCTTTATTATTATATCCTCCTTACCATCCAGGGTCTCTACACGCAGCCTGCATCCTAAAGCTGCCTGGGCAATAGATATATCGACACTGGAGATTACATTATCTCCTTCCCTCTTAAACACAGGATGAGGTTCAACATTTATGGTCACCAGAAGGTCACCGGGTACAGAGTCTCTTCCTAAAGAGTTACCTTCGCCACTGATCCTAAGAGTGTCACGATCCCTTATGCCAGCCGGGATGGTTAATTTTATTATCTTTTTCTTCCTGTAATAGCCTTTACCTTCACATTTTTTGCAAGGATCCTTAATAACCTCACCAGTCCCCTCACAATTTCTACATGTAGAAGTGGTTATAATACTGCCAAGAAAAGTGCTTCTTGAGGTTCTGACCTGTCCGGTCCCACCACATGTTTTACAGATAACAATTCCACCTTCTGTAGCACTTCCGGTACCATTGCAAGCTTCACATATCCCATTCACAAAGTATTCAACTTCTTTTTCAACCCCAAGGGCAGCTTCTTTAAAACTTACGTCTATCTCTACGCTGGCATCCGAGCCTCTGGTTCTCCTCCTGTGAGTTGTATAAGTTCTTCTGTAACCATCTCCGAAAAACATGTCAAATATATCACCAAACCCGAACTCAGAGAATACACTTTCAAAGTCAAAATCATCAAACAAACTTGTGCTAAAACCATGTTGATCATATTCCCTTCTTTTTTGAGGATCGCTCAAAACAGCATAGGCTTCTGAAATCTCTTTAAACTTTTCTTCTGCCTCGGGGTCTCCGTTATTTACATCCGGGTGGTATTTTCTGGCAAGACTACGATATGCTTTTTTGATTTCCTCCAGGGTACTATCCCTGGAAACTCCTAAAACTTCGTAATAATCTCTCTTTGCCATAATATAACTCTATCACCCCTGAACTTTAGATTTTGAAACCAAGAATAACTATCCACCAAAATCAAGGACATAGGAGAGATTTTCCCTGAAAGTATTGAGTACACCAATAACTCTATAATAGTCCATCCTTTTGGGTCCAAGTACGCCTATAACACCGCCAGGAATTCCTGCTATTCTATATTTAGACGCAATAAGGCTTAAATCGTCAGTTCCCCTCTCCTGAATTTCAGACCCAATCCTTACAGTAAATCCTTCTTCACCTGGAAGATTTAGAAGTAGCTTTGCCAAAAGATACTCGTTTTCCACAATAGCAAGAATATCGTGTAACTTCGCCAGATTCATAAACTCAAGCTGGCGCAAGAATTCACCAATACCGTGAACAAAAACTCTATCGTGTAACAAACTTTCCTCTTCACAGTCCTTTACCAACTCTATTACCTTTTTAATAAACAGAATAAGGTAACTCTCCCCCTCAGACAGTCTGATATTCTCAGCGCCTATCTCACCTATGCTCTTCCCCTTAAGCTGGGAGTTTAGAATGTTGGTTACTCTCTGAAGATCAAGATCGTTGTAAGCCCCTTCAAGGCTAAAAATCCTTTTATAAACTCTTCCAGTATTCGTAATCAAAACCAGAAGAAAGCTACCACCCTCAAATCTTATCAACTCAATGTGTCTAAATTTACTCTGACTTATATTAGGCGCTACAATCATAGAAAGATAATTAGTAAACTTAGCAAGAAGCTGCGAGTATCTTTCGAGAATGGCTTCCAGGCCCATATCTTTGTCTACCATCAGATCAATAGATACCACTTCCTTTTTATTCTTAGAAGCCAGGTTTAGTTTTTCATAAACAATGTGGTCCACATAATATCTATACCCCATATCAGTAGGAATCCTCCCAGCCGAAGTATGGGGATGAGTTAAATAACCCATCTCTTCGAGTTCTGCCATTTCCTTCCTGATGGTTGCAGGACTCAACTCCGAGCCCAGTTTTCTGGCTATACTCTGGGAGGAGACAGGCTCAGCCCTTTTTATGAACTCAACTATAGTTTCCTGTAATATTTCTTTTTTCCTCTGAGTTAATTTCATTTTGTATTGCGTCTGTTATCCTGTTGAATGATATAAAAATCTAAATGAAATCTAAGTGGGACAATTAGCTCTGATGCTTCTTTTTGATTTCTTTTTAATTTCTTTTTAATTTTTGATTTTTTGCACCTCGAATATCTTACATATTATAAGAAAATTTCCTTGAAAATTAAATATCATAAAGAACCTGTGGAGCCAACACGGCTGAGACAAAACTACTAAATCCTTTAAAAAATACCTGGGTTAGTAGTTTTCTTATTTTATAAATTAAATGGGGCTTGCCCAGTACGCTTTAGTCCATAAATCGCTGTTAGTAGTTTTCTTATTTTATAAATTAAATCTTAGAAGGAAATCCCGGGGATGAAAAAATAATCTCATGTCTTTTGAAAAATGGGCTATGCCTGTGATTTTCTTTTACATCTAATCGGAGCATAGCTAACCAAGAGATGTTTAAGTCCCACACTGTCGAAAATTACATCTATTTCGCAATCGCTGCCCAGGTTTTTTACTTTAACAACCTCACCGGTGCCCCAGATTTTGTGTTCAATTAGGTCACCTTCACTATAATCCTCAATTTCTTTGATCCTGCCTGACCTGTCCTTTTCCGGATAGCCAGTAGCATCTTTCTTTTTTTTATTGAGAGTGCTAACTTTATTTTCGTCCAGGAGTAAATTTTCAGGTATTTCTTTTATAAACCTTGAGACAGTTCTAAAAGTAGTATCTCCATATATGCTGTGGGAAAGCGCAGAGGTTAAAAATACCTTTTCCTTTGCCCGTGTTATTCCTACGTAGCATAGCCTTCTTTCTTCTTCAAGTTCTTCAATACTGTTCATGCTTCTGGAATGAGGGAAAATTCCTTCTTCCATTCCTATTATAAAAACTACAGGAAACTCAAGTCCTTTAGCATTGTGAAGTGTCATAAGAACAAGGCTATCCGAACTTTCATCATAATTATCTATATCAGTAAGAAGCGAAACCTCTTCCAGAAATCTATTAAGCATTGCCAGGCCGCTACCTCTTATCTCATCGCCACCAGAACTGGCATCATCCATCCTTTCACTTTCTCTCCCCAGCTTGCCAATTTCGTCTTTATTGTTCGGATGACTTTCAAAAAATACTCTATTTTCATACTCTTTGGTCACGGTTAAAAGCTCTTTTAAGTTTTCAATTCTATTCATAGCATCTATCGTATTCTCAAGCTCAAGTTCTCTCATGTAACCTGTTCTCTTCCATATCTCCTGTAATAACTCATCCACACCATGCTCCATAGCATAGTTTCTTAGCTCAGAGATAAGGTCTATGAATTTATCGATTCTCTTCTTTGCCTCCTCACTTAAACCAGGTATTTCAGTGTGCCTGTAAAAAGCTTCACAGAAAGTCATTCTATTTTTTTGAGCAAATTTCTCAATAATAGAAATTGTTTTTTCTCCAATTTTTCTACTGGGGACGTTTACAATTCTTGTAAGGCTTATTACATCTTTAGGGTTGGAAATCAACCTAAGGTAAGCAAGCATATCCTTAATTTCTTTCCTGTCATAGAACCTCAAACCTCCATAGATTTTATAAGGAATATTTTCTCTTATGAGGAATTCCTCTACTGCTCTGGATTGGGCATTTGTTCTGTAGAAAATGGCAAAATCACGATACCTTTTTCCTCTTTTTTCCATATACTCTCTTATCTTTTCAACCACAAACCTGACCTCATCTTTTTCATCAACCGCAACATATTTGGAAACAGGCTCACCTGAAGGATTGGAGGTCCAGAGTTTCTTTTCTTTCCTGTTTTCGTTGTTTTTTATGATGGCATTGGCAGCATTCAAAATGTTCTGTGTAGACCTGTAGTTTTGTTCAAGCTTAATAACAACAGTATCAGGAAATTTCATGTCAAAGCTTATTATGTTCCTTATTTCTGCACCCCTCCAGCTATAAATGCTCTGGTCATCATCTCCTACCACACAAACCCTTCTGTGTTTTTCAGATAAAATCAGCACAATTTCATTCTGAGCAAGATTGGTATCCTGAAACTCATCTACAAGAATGTATTTAAACTTCTCCTGATACTTCTGTCTCACTTCAGGAAAAAGTCTTAGAAGGTCTACTGTAAACATAAGAAGATCATCAAAATCAAGAGCACTAGCTTTCAGCAATTTTTCCTGATATAAAGGATAAACCTCTGCTACCACTTTCTCAAAATAGTCATATGCTTTTTTGGAAAATGTTTGATGATCAATAAGTTTGTTTTTAGCATCGCTTATCACTGCCTGAATAGCTCTTGGGGAAAATCTTTTTATATCCAGATTGAGCTCTTTCAAGCAGCTTGAAATGAGACTTAACTGGTCTTCAGAGTCATAAATTACAAAATTTCGTGGGATGCCAAGATTATGAATTTCATACCTTAAGATTCTTGCACAGAAGGAATGGAAGGTGCTGACCCACATTAACTCGCCCACCTTTCCGACAAGCTGGACCACTCTTCTTTTCATCTCATTAGCAGCCCTGTTAGTAAAGGTAATGGCGAGGATACTGAAAGGGTCTACGTTCTTTTCTCCAATCAGATAGGCTATCTTATATGTAAGGACCCTTGTCTTTCCACTTCCTGCCCCTGCAATTACCAGAAGAGGATTTTCTGTTTCCTTAACTGCCTTTAGCTGCTGGGGATTTAAATGCTTTTCCAGTTCCAATTTATGAAAATCACACTCCGAAAAAAGGTATATCTATTAAAGGTATATCTATTAAAACTATCTACTCAAATCATCCACTAGAGCAAGAGGTAATTTTAAAATAAAATAAAATAAAATAAAATAAAATAAAATAAAATAAAATAAAATAAAAAAAATCGCTTATATTATCT
>JACIXO010000280.1 GCA_014360385.1 Actinomycetota bacterium
TAATTTACCCATAGACCATTTTTCTTATATTCAATGAGCTCAGCATTTTCTAGAACTTTTAGATGACTGGATATTGTAGGCTGAGAAAGACCTATTATGCTTTGTATTTCGCACACACAAATATCTTTCTTTATATTTTCCGAAGCTTTAAGTAAAGCTAATATCCTTAATCTATTCTCATCAGCCAATGCCTTTAAAATTTTTGTATAATTAGTTAACTTTCCCATTATTCTATACCAATCCTGTACCACAATTGTTAAAATATTTCCTTTATTTTTTTATATTTTCCAAAATTATATCACTATATTTAAATATATCAATATATATTTTAAAAAAAATAGAAAGCTAAAATAAAAGGTAATTACAAAAGTCTTCTATTCTCGTTCTTGATCTAACCCCCCAAGTGATTTTAGAACTAGCCTTCCAATATAAGAATATTTTAGCTCAATAGCTCCCTGGGGACATAGCTCACTACAACAAAAGCATCTAATACATTTTTTATAATTAAGAAAAATTTTTGATCCTTTAATAGACAATGCTTTTTGCGGACATACTCCTATGCAAGTTTTACAAAATGTACATTTACTAATATTTAAAAAAGGATAAGGATTCAATGTATTTCTTACAAACGGCATAATATAATTTCTAAAAAAATAATTATTTGTAAGCCTTCCTAATCTATCAATATTAATATTTTGAGGAAAAATAAAATTTGAAATTAAAACATTTTCAATTTCTTCACCAGCTATTTCAATATTATCTATTTCTGTACAGCTAATTCCTCTATCTAGCATAACTTTAGTAAACATACTAAAATTTTCTCTAAGACCAATAATCTTTGCAATAACAGTATCAACTGAAAAAGGATTACTACTTGCTAAAATTAAACCCACTTTTCTTGGAGTTCCACTCATACCAGGACCATTGCCCTCCATCCCGATTATACCATCAACTATATTTAGAGAAGGCTTTATAAAACATGCTATGTCAACTAGCATCCCAATAAAATTTTCAACTTCAGGAAACCTTACATGATAACCTGGCTTTAAAAACCCAGGGACAAGTCCAAACAAATTCTTAACTGCACCAGTTATACCTGTAAGATTATGTGTCTTTAATTTGGGAAGGTTAATTATAACATCAGCATCTAAAGCTACCTTTATTAAATCTATTTTTTTTATATTTACACCTTCCTTAAAAGAAACAGATGTATAAGAAGTATCGTAATTGAGAACACAGCCAGTTTTTAGGGAGACATCTAAAACACCAGTTTTTTGATATACTCTTTCAAGGTTGCTCTTAGTAAATGGGATTCCAGCTCCAGGACTATCTGCAATAATTATACTGCTTGGTTTTATGCCTATATTCTTTAAGATTTCAACAACACATTCTATAAAGATAGGGTGAGTAGTAATAGCATATTCTGGCAAGGCTGCTTGTAGGAGATTTGGTTTTAAAAGTATTTTTTTATGTGTTGGCTTTATAAAATTTTCAAACCCACCCAGAAGTTTAACACATTTATTAATACTTTCTTTGACTAAATTTTTTTCATAACTTTCACATTTAATTATACTAACTTTTGACTTAATGCTTTTCATGTTTTTTATTTCCTTACCTTCTCTATCATCTATTTTTATACTTTCATATACTTACTCTTAAAAACGCCTTTATAACTGCTTTATTTTATATTTCTGCTATCAATACTTCCTTTCTCCTCTTTTCTATCCTAATTTTCCTTATACTTTAACTTTCCTTTCTTTAGATTTGGTCAATCATTTTTTATGTCAGGCATTTTTTATATTTCTCTTATCTACTTTCCCACTCTTTTTGACTCCTCTCAAAAAGAGTTATATGTTCGATACTATGCCAATCATATCCAAGAACCTCTGCTCCAACTTTATCAACTTCAAGGCAGTCATATCCAGCAATAATCACATTCTTCGGAGGGTTACAAATTTTCCCACCCGGAAGATGACTTCCCATTTGACCAATCCTACCATCGATTATGCATATATCAATCCTTACATATCTATTTAAATCAACTATAGCTTTATTTACTCCTACCCTATGAACATCACTTCTGTTATAGGTAAGATATCCACCATAGTACTTCTTGGGCAAAAGTCCA
>JACIXO010000281.1 GCA_014360385.1 Actinomycetota bacterium
AAGTTTTGAATGATGTTGACATTATAACAATCATGGTGGATGTGGCGGGTGGAATTGGACCAGGTGATTATTTTGTTCTTGAGAATATAAAAGATAGAGAAAAGCCAAAGGTACTTCTTCTGAACAAAATTGACCTTGTTTCAAAATCCAGGGTTAAAGAAGAGAAGAAAAAACTTGAAAATTTAAATCTTTTTCACAGCATAATCCCGATTTCTGCAATGACAGGAGAGAATGTTGAGATTTTCCTGAATGAAGTAGCAAGCCTTCTTCCCGAGGGACCTCAATACTTTCCTGAGGACATGGTTACAGACCAGCCGCTTCGGAAAATTGTGTCTGAAATTGTGAGAGAAAAACTTTTCCGTCACATATCGGAAGAAGTTCCTCATTGCCTTGATGTGGAGGTTGAGGATTACGAGGAGACCCGGACAAACAATGGCGAGCCTCTGGTTAAGGTCGAATGTAATATTCTTACTGAAAAAGACTCTCAAAAGGCAATAGTTATAGGAAAAGAAGGAAATATGCTTAAAAGAGTTGGTACTGAAGCAAGAATTGAGCTCGAAAATATACTTGGTTGTAAAGTCTTTTTAAAGCTGTGGGTTAAGGTTAAGGAAAACTGGACAAAAAAGGAGTCTTATCTTGCGGAGCTTGGGTATTAGGTAAGTTTTTTCACTCTTCCTTAGCCAGTTTGTAGCACCAATCTTCCCCTACTTTTCCTCTTTCTCCTCTATCTTTATCCTTATAATTTATATTACATCGTTGTCTTCCTGAGTTACCTTCCATGTATCCCTTGATCATAACTTATATTTGTATATATTACATATCTTTATCCTCATCCTTTTCTTTTTCTTTTTCTTTTTCTTTTCTTCTCCTATTTTCTTTTCGATATCGTTTTATTGTCAATTCTAATAAACTAATGTCTTTGTTTCTAAGGTATGAAAGTATCTCTAATATTTTTTTTATCAGTTAAAAAAGAGATGATTTCCTAAGGTGTTTAGTGGGTATTAACTTAAATGAGGATAAATAAGAAAAGTATGTTTGCTATGATATACTTTTTCTCACGTTTATTCAGGATGGCATGGATTTTATTGTTAGTTAAGACGGAGATGGAGATTGATGGGAAGATAGTCTGGGGAACCTTGTTAAGAATAGTAAAATAATAAGAATGGTATGGGGCTCGGCTGGTAAACCATAAAAAGACCAACTATTGATAGGTATGGTATAATTTATCTTGTATTTTTTAATTAATTTATCTTTTTATTTATTGTTCGTTTTTATTTACTGTGCAAAGGTAGCAAAAACATACCCGGAAATTAGATTGACCTGGAAAAGTCGGACACAATTAGAAAGGAAGGGTGATTAAAACGCTAACCAAGGAGCAACTTGCAAAAACAATAGATCTCACTCTACTCAACCCGCTGGCTACAACAAAGGATATTGAAGAGCTTTGTATTAGAGCTAAAAAATACCATTTTGCAGCTGTGTGTGTTAATCCTTGCTTTATAACAGTTGCGAGAAGAATACTTGATGGCACTGATGTTAAGATTTGTTCTGTGGTTGGTTACCCTCTTGGTGCTAATTCGATTGAAACCAAGGTTTTTGAGGCCAGAGATAATGTCAAAAAGGGTGCAGATGAGCTTGATATGGTTATAAATCTTGGAGCAATTAAAAGTGGGAACTTTTCTTATGTTGAGCGAGAAATCGGGATAGTAGTCAGTGTCATAAGAAGGGAGCAGATGGCTGAATACAATAAGCATATAAACATAAAGGTAGTCATTGAAACAGGTAGCCTTACAAAAGATGAAATTAAAAAAGTGTGTAGAATTGTCGAAGACTCAGGAGCTGACTTTATTAAGACTTCTACTGGCTTTGGGGTGAGAGGAGTTGAACTTGATGACGTCCGGCTTATAAGAGAAGTTGTAACCAGAAATGTCGGAGTTAAGGCTTCAGGAGGAATAAGAACCTTTAAAGATGCCCAGGCCTTAATAGATGCTGGAGCTACAAGGCTTGGAACAAGTAGCGGAATACAAATCATGGAAGAATACAGTGAGATTTTTGATAAATAATTTAAAAAACTCCCGTTTTGCTAGCAGCTTTAATTTTTTGCATAAATTT